>JBGSBN010000057.1:0-17327 GCA_041730515.1 Methylacidiphilales bacterium
GGTAAAGTTATTGCTAATTATAATAACCAAACCGAAATAGATATATCAGCCATAGCCAATGGTATGTATTTGCTGCATATACAAACACCAAACGGAAACTTGGTAAAACAAGTGGTAGTAAACAAATAAAATCATGAAAAATAAGCCGATGCTGTTTTGTAAACAGCAATTCCATTATCAGCATTTGCTATATTAAAAATTATAACTCCTATTAACAATTTGTTTTATAATTGGCAAGGTGAAACTCAAATTACAAAACTTTCTCATTGTATTGGTATTAAATGATTCGGATTGCAAAACTGCAAAAAAGATTATTAGCAATGAAGCATAAAATCTAAATTATTTTAATGCAAATCAATAATATTTATTAAAGGTTGTTTATAGTTTTTTTTCATATATTGATTTGTTAAAAATAATTACCATTGTAATAAAATATACAAAGTAGTTAATCATGTAAGCATAAATTGCTCCAACACCTCCGTATAAATTCAATAAAAAATGAGTTAATACAACAATTAATATTGAAAATATTACTTCGGTAAGTATATACATTTTTACCATTGCTTTTGCAACCATTTGAAATGCCAATAACCAACTAGCTATTTTGAAAAAATCTCCAATTAACTGAGGCAAAAAAAATGATTCCATTTTATAAAATGAGTCTGAAAATGCTATTTCAATTATGTAATTTCTTACAAAATAAACTGAAACTAAAATTAGAGTAGTAGTTGGTAATATAATTTTGTAGCCATTAATAATCTCTTTTTTTATTAGGTTTTTATCACTTAAACCCGATAATTTTGGAAGATAATAAACAGATAAAGTTGTGGTTACTAATGTTAAATATATGTTTGAAAGTCTATTTATAGCCTCATAAAAACCCATGTTTATACCATTTGATTGATTTATAATAAAATTTCTAATTATTATTTGTGATACAGGGAGCAAAATAGAGCTTACTAATGCCATTATTGAAAATTTTAAAAGATTTTTATAATCGCTTCGTTGTGGTTTGGCAGATTTAAACAAACCGTAATTTAATTCTGGTATTCTCTTTTTAAAAATAAATATAAAAATAAAAACAATTGATTGATAAGTAACCGCTGCCAATAATGCGCCAAAAACACCCCAATTAATAATGAGTAAAACAGAAAAAACTAATCCAACTAAACTAGTGATGATACCTATATAATTAAATTCTTTAAAATATTTTAAACCATTTAAAATAGCGGTAAACAAGGCAAAACTGGCATAAAAAAATACAGTAAAACCAAATATAACAATAATTAAATTATACTGTAAGGCGTTTTCTTTAAATAATATTTTTGACCATAACTGGCTAAATATAATAACTACTAAACTTATTATAACAGAGCAAAAACCAGTAATTAGAACCGCAGCTTTAATAATTTTCATTTTTGCTGTATTATTTTCATTAAACTCTGATAAGTATTTTATTACACCATTTGTAACAGCCCCAGTTGAAAGAACCATAATTATGGCAACAAAACTATTCAATTGACCAAGTATACCCAAGCCATCTGGACCTAGGTAAATTGAAATAATTTTGGCTGTTAGAAAAGCTGTAATTAATTTTATGCCTGTGGATATACCAGTGAAAATAGAAGTATTTACTAACTCCGATTTACCTATTTTTTTTATTAACTGTAACAATAAATTTAGTTTTTAATAAAATATTCTTTTATTTTCTCACATACCAATAAAACATCATTTTTAGTTAAACCAGGATAAATTGGTAAACTCAAACAAGTATTGGCTATTTCTTCAGCTATTGGAAAATCACCTTTTTGATGCCCTAAGTGCGCGTAAGCCTGTTGTAAATGGGGTGGAATAGGGTAGTGTATTAATGTGCCTACACCATTTTCAGTCAAGTAATTTTGTAGTTCATCTCGTTTTTCAGTTCTGATAACATATAAATGATAAACGTGTGTAGCACTATCAGCAATTGTTGGCAATATTATTTGTTCAACTTCATTCAATGCTTCGTTATACCATTCAGCTATTTTTTGACGCTGCAACGTCCAATTAGGTAATTGCTTTAGTTTTACACTTAAAAACGCTGCTTGGCATTCGTCTAATCGCATATTATAACCAACAACTTCGTTATAATACTTTTTATCTGAACCATAATTGCGCAAAATACTAGCCCTTTTGGCTAATTCATCGCTATTAGTGGTTACTGCTCCAGCATCGCCTAAAGCTCCTAAATTTTTTCCTGGATAAAAACTTGTTGCATTGATATGACCAAAACTACCAGTCAATTTATCATTGAAACTAGCGCCTTGGCTTTGAGCATTATCTTCAATAATAAATAGATTATATTTTTCTGCAATAGCAACAATAGCATCCATTTCGCAAGCTTGACCATACAAATGGACAGGCATTATGGCTTTAGTTTTGGGAGTAATGGCAGCTTCAATTAAATTTGGATCAATATTATATGTATCCAAGTTAGGTTCTACAAAAATAGGAGTAGCACCCACATAAGTTACGGCTAATGCTGTAGCGATATATGTATTAGAAGGTACAATTATTTCATCTCCTTGACCAATATTTAGCGTTTTTAAAGCTATATGTAAAGCATCTAAACCATTACTTATACCAACTGCATGTTTGGTTTGATTGAATTGAGCATACTCAACTTCAAATTGTTTTACTCTTTGGCCTAATACAAACCAATTGCTATCGTAAAAGGCTTCAAAAGTGTCCATCATCTCCTTTTTTATAGGAGTATGCATATATTTAAAATCTAAGAAAGGTATTTTCATAAAATTAATAAGTTTCTTTTTTTGACTCCTCTACTAGGTTGTCAAATTGATTAATTATTGATATTATTTTTTCGTTAGTTGGCATTTTATTTTCTAAAACATATTTTGTTATTTCATCCTCAAATTCAGTAAAACCAAATTTATTTATGGCATATTTATTCACAGATAAGTTTTTGCTTGGAACATATCTTGAAAATGGTTTTAAGTTTTTCATCAAAGGTGATTTAGTTCCTACAATAGAATAAGCACCAACCACACAATATTGATTTACAGAACATCCCATACCTAAATTAGCCCCTTCCATTATATTAGTCAATCCTGCTAAAACCACCATTGGTGTTATAACAACCTTGTCGTGAATGATTGCATCGTGCGGAATATGAACACTTTGCATTAAAAATACATTGTTACCAATTTTTGTTATATCCTTATAACATGGCTTTTGAATAGCAGAGAATTCTCTTATAATATTGTTTGAACCGATACTAATTCTAGAATTTGAAGAATCGTAATAAGGATTTCTTGTATCTTGTCCTGGAGAACCAATAACCACATTTGGTCCAATAATATTATTGTCGCCAATATCTACAGGGCCAATAATAATAGTAAAAGGAAGAATTTTATTGCCTTTGCCAAGTTTCACATCACCTTCTATGATACAAGTTGGATGAATTTTATTTCCCATTCATTTTAAAATTTAAAAAATCGTCATAATTTCTAAAATAATCATTTTCATCAAATTTTTCAGATGCTAAAACCAAGCAGATTGCACCAGATGAAAAATTTGAAATATCGCGCCACATACCCGGTTTTAGGTTTAAACCTAAATAGGGCCTATTTAGCTGTACTGTTTTTTTATTAAAACCATCATCAATTGTTACATCAAAACTACAACTTACTGCAATGATTAATGATTCTAAATCTTTATGTCCGTGAGCACCTCTTGATTCGCCACCAGGAATATCATACAGATAATAAATTCTTTTTACTTCAAAAGGTATATTTATGTTGTTTTGAACGGGCGTAATATTACCTTGTCTAGAATGTATTTTAGGCAAATGAATAATATTACAATCAAAAATAGAAAATTTACTCATAATGTTGATTGTTTAAAAAATTCAAAATCTCTTATATATTCATTTTCATTATAAGATTGGTCGGCTAAAATCATAGCAACAGAATTAGTTGAAAAGTTTTCCATACTGCGCCAATACATTTTAGGAATATACAATCCATAATACGAGCGGTTTAAATGAAAGCGATGTTCCTGTTTTCCATCATGCAAAACCACATCGAAACTCCCACTTAATGCTACAATAAACTCTTGTAAAGTTTTATAGGCATGCGCTCCTCTTACTTCACCTCCAGGTACATCATATATCCAATAAGTTCTTGCAATTTTAAAAGGTATGTGGTTATCATCTTCAATAAATGATAAGTTCCCTCGTGGATCCAAAAACTTTGGAAGTTGTATTATTTGGGCAGCAATTTCTTTCTTCATTCTTAAATTTACAATGCTTTTGTTAACCCTGAATCCGGCTTGTAATTAGCAATATTAAATAGAATTGCAATATAGAAAAAATCAGCAATACCTTTGAGGTTTAATATCATTAATAGCGAAAAACAAAATAAAACAAGTAAATTGTATTTTTTCATTGCTGTTTTAAGTGAAAAAAGTTGAAAAATGAAGTAAGTAAATGTCCCTATTAATCCAAAATAATAAATCAATCTCAAAAATCCAACATCAGTTCCCATATAATAACTAGTTGACCTACCTGCTTCTCCTGCAAACTTTCCATCACCAATTAAGTAGGTTTTTACATTATTAGGCATAATGTACATAGTCTTCAAGTCTTCAGTAGATTCGGAGGTGGCTTTGCCTGTCTCGTTAAAATTAATAAATAATTCGAAGCCAAATTTGAATAAACTTTGAAACTGTTCAGCTATTTTTGGAAAAAATACCATGAAGAAAACAATAAAGAAGCAAGGCACTAAAATAACGAGTAAAATAAACTTCCAGGAATTATTGAAGAAAAAACCTTTGATAGATACGTGAGGTGTAAAAATGTATACCAACCCTAAAACCGCCCCTATTAAAGTTGTTCTTGACATCATCATGCCAATAGTAAAAATCAAAATAAATAGAGTAGCGTATTTTATTAATTGTTTAATAGCCATAGGTCTATGCCTTATGTTAAAGGCTAAAAGTATTAAAGTAAATGAATTAATAATACCTAACCCAAAAAACTTTGTACCCAACCCTACCAATCTAAATTTGGCAGTTTGGTTTAGTTTTACCATATCAAAATCGTCAATTACTTGTATTGTATTAATAAATTTTCCAAATTGTGGAAACTGGTACATACATAGTGATACGCACATTTGTAAAATAACAACATTGATGATTAAATTAGAAATGAAAAAATGATCAACGTTGTTAAAATTTTTATTGATGAATATCTTTATTGGAACATAAGCCAAATAAATCAACACCATTGAAAATATATATTTTATATATTCCGGATCTCTTGTGCCATTAATAAACAATGAAATAATGGAAATAATTGCCATTGAAACTAGTAAAACCAGACTAGTAATTTGACTTTTTTTTATTTTAAAATTACTTGGATTTTTTAAATTATTAAGATAAGTAATGGAAACTATAATAAATCCAAAAAAACTAATTACAATTCTTGTGCTTATTGCCCCTGGTACAAATTTGAATAAGGTTGGAAATAGATAAAAAAAAACTAAAAAAACCAGAATCAAATACTTCAAAGTACCAAGTTTCATATTTAAGCAATATTATTATCGGGGCTGTAAAATTTTTTTAAAAAACTAAATACAAAAACAAGAAAGGTTAGTAATACTGAACCAAAAATTGCTGTAATCAATTTTGACATTTTTTTCTTAAATAAAGGAAATGTAGGACTATCAACAATTTGAAAAAATGGAGTTTGGTTATCCAATGAAAATTTTGCGATTTCTTGATTTTTAATTACTTCAGCATACATTAAACTTAGCATTTCAATATCTCTTTTTGTTCTTTCCAAATTAACTTTTCCTTGCATTCTTACCAATCTAAGGTTTTTATCAATTTCTTGTGCACCATAATTTTCTAATGAGTACAAAATATTTTTTATTGAATCAGCTCTATTTTTTATAATATTAAATGTTCTTAGTTGCTTTGAAATTGTTTTATCGGTGTAATAAACACTAATATTTTCGTATAATTGATTAATAAAATGAAGTGCTAAATTTTCATTAATTGAACTAAATTCCATTATTACAATTCCAGATGACTGAGAAACTATACCAGTTTTCTTTTTACTTTCAATTAACAATTGTTTTGAATCCACAATCTTAGATACTAATATATCTAATACTTTATTCTCTTTGTATGTCAATTTATTAATTTCAGTATTTTGAAAACTCACAAAATCTTTAAGTGATGTATCAGATTTAAACGAATTTAGTAATTCATAGATTTCAATATAATGATTTGCTAAGGAAGTTTTTTTTCCATTTATGTCAGCAGATTGTAGCAATGTTTTGCCAAGTAAATTTCTTGAAAAGGAAATAAACATTAATTTGTCGTCATTTACATTTCCAGGTCCTCCAATTCCAATTCCTGCTAAACTTGCCAATGATGAAATATTTAGTGCTGGAGAGCCATCGCTTTCGTTTAATAAAAAAGAAAATTGTGCCTTGTAAATGGGTTTTTGAAAATAAGCATAACCAAATCCAATAATTCCCCCTAAAAAGCCAGTTATTAACAATAACTTCCATTTTAATAAACCAAATGCGAAAACTTTTTTAAAAAAGTCAACAATATCTTTTAAGGTTACATAATTATTTTCCATTTTATATTTATTTTGAAATAGTTATAATTAAAAACATTAAGGTCGTTAAGCTTGTTGCTATTGTAGTTACTTCAACTAAACTTACAGGTTTTTTCACATCCTTTTTAGGTATCACAATTTCACAACCTGGTTTTATTTTTGGATAGAATTTAACAAATAAAAAGTTTTTAGTTGCCTTTACGGTTCCATTGGCATAAACAACATATGCCTTTCTCCTTAATGCTTTAGAACTAAATCCTCCTGCATTTTGTACAAAACCTTTTAAACCACCTCCATTATTCACATTTACTCTTGCAGGATATAATACTTCGCCAGAAACTAAAACTGTTTGACGTTCAGAAGGAACTTTGATTATGTCTCCATCTCTAAGTAATAAATCTGCCTTTGAGCCTGGTTTTTTCAAAATTTTGTTAATATCAATTCCTACTATATCATACATTTCATCTTGCTCTTCAACAATTTTATCTTGTATATCAGCTGCATCTTTTGATTGGCGTTTTAATGCCTTTATTTTATTTAACTTAATATAGTTTTCTGTTTCACTTTGTATTTTTTTCCTCAATAAAATAATACCACTTACACTTCCAGATGCTGTAATACCTCCACATCGAGTAAAAATACTAGAAATTTTTTCATTATTTTTTCCAATGGTATAACTACCCGGATATAATACTTCACCTTCTATATTTACATTTTTTTGTGGTTCGTAACCAGATAATCTATATATGGCAACAATATCAAAGGGCTCTAAATTAAAGTTTAAGTCAGCATTATTCTTCAAATCTTTATTTAACTCAAACTGTTTTATAATTGCAATTTCTGAATTATTTTTTGTCTTGTCAATATCAAATTTACGTCTTGAGACCTCCACCCTGTTTATAGCAGCATCTTCTTTTAAACCTCCAGCAGCAATGATCAAATCTTCAATTTTCATGTTTTGAGCAAATGGAAAAACTCCAGGTTTTATTACTTGTCCGTTAATAGTTACATTATAACTTTCTTTCAAATCAAGTTTTGAGGCAATTTGAATAATGTCTTCTCGCTTAAGTTCTAAATCATGTGTTTTCCCTGTTTTGGCATCTTCTAAATTTAATGAAAGCATGCTTAAACTGTTATCATCATTTAACCTATAAATAATAGCCCTGGTTAAAAAGGCATCCTCTTTTAAACCTTCCGCTTTATTTATTAATTTTAAAACTGTTAATCCATTTTCTAAAGCATAAGTTCCTGGTCTAAATATAGCGCCCTTAATCTGAACTCTATTTTCAAATCTTTCTAAAAGTTTATCAACAGAGTAAATATCACCACTTTTAGGAACAAACATTGAAAAAATACCTTGTTCAATATCAGCTACACTTTTTTCTTTATTGGTATTTCTAATTACTTTAACACGTTCCTTATATGCATTATTGGTAAATCCTCCAGCAAAGTTTAATAAATCCTTTAAAGTTTCATTTTTAGTTATTTCAAAAAAACCTTCTCGCTTTACCTCACCAATTAGTTCCACCTTATTTTCGTATGGACTAATTTTGATAATATCTTGGTCTTGCAGCCTAATATTGCCTTTGGCTTCGGCCTTTAACATAAAGTCATAAATATCAAGCGTAGCTACCACTTTATTATTTCTCACAACTTTTATATTACGCATTGATCCATTATTATTGGGTCCACCCGAAACATAAAGGGCGTTGAAAACAGTAGCTAAAGATGGTAGTGTGTAGGTTCCTGGTAAATTGGCTTCACCAACAATTAAAACTTTAATACTTCTAATATTACCTAAAGTAATATTTACCTTGGTTTCACCTGTATTTATCCTATCATAAACGGTAGATAACGAAGAAATAATTCTAACCTTTGCATTTTCAATAGTTAAGCCTGAAACTTGTACAATGCCGACCAATGGAATGCGAATATTACCTTCAGGACTCACTTTTAATCTAAAAGCCTCTTCCGAATAACCATAAATATCAATAATAAGTTCATCATCTGGACCTAATTGATAATTTTGAGGAGTTGCTATTTTTAAATTGGGTTCAAAAGTTAAATTTTTATTATTGAATAATTCAGAACCAAACACCTTATTTTTAGTACTAGCTAATTGTTCATTCTCTTTTTTAGCAACTTCATTATCTTTTGTTCTGTTGTTACTTAAAGTTAAATTATTACTTGATTTAATTGGTAGTTTATTAATTCTATCTTTTAATTTAGCAAATTCTTCAGCAGGCATATTTCTGCGTTTAGCTTCTATTTCAAGTTGGGTTATTGAAAGTCCACCTTCTTGCACTTTAATCCAAAAATCTGCAATTTGCTCATCATTAACCTCATCAATTTTTATTGATGAAATATTTTGAATGCTAAGCGGTTGTTGGGTTTGAGCATTAAGTGAATTTGCTAAAGTAAAAATTAAACAGATAATTGCGAAATAAAATTTAATCCACTTTTTTTTATTGACCATATTTATTGAGAAAAACATATTTTAAAGAAGCGCAAAGTACAAATAAAATGCAAAAACACAATTTTGTATGTTTAAAATTCAACATAAAACCACTCAACTTCTTCATTTCAAAATAGTATTGATAAGTTGTTGGTACATTAAGCATTAAATTTAATTATTTCGTCTTTTGTATTTATTGCAAATTTTATGGACAAAATAAAGTTAAATGTACTAGGATTAAGTAGTGGACAAACAAGTGGAAGTTACACTTTAATTTTAGGTGAAGCCAATGGTAACAAGCGTTTACCCATTGTTATTGGTAGTTTTGAAGCACAGGCTATTGCCATTGAAATTGAAAAAATTATACCATTTAGGCCAATGACTCATGATTTATTCCTAAACTTTTTTAAGGAATTTGGAATTGAATTAATGGAAGTGCAAATTTATAATTTGCACGAAGGGGTGTTTCATGCCAAGCTGATTTGCGAGCATTTGGGTATTATTAAAGAAATTGAGGCTCGTTCAAGCGATAGTATTGCTTTGGCTGTTCGTTTTAAATGTCCTATTTACACTTTTGAAGATATTATTGAAGAGGCCGGAATTATTATTGATGCCAATGAAGAAGAAAATATTTTTGATGATGACATTGTAGAACAAAAAATAAATGTAAAACCGGCAGGTGGTAACAATGATTTGAGTAAATTGCCTCTCGAAAATTTGAATCAACTTTTAAACGAAGCTTTAGCTATTGAAGATTATGGCTTGGCCGCTAAAATAAGAGATGAAATTGATCAAAGAAAAAAATAAACAATAAAATATTCACTAAATCATAGATTTAATAATTACCAGAACCTTTATGAGCATTAAATACCGTCTTACACTAATGAGTTTTCTTCAATTTTTTGTTTGGGGAGCATGGTTAATTACAGTTGGAAATTATTGGTTTGCAACCAAACAATGGAGCGGTTCTGAATTTGGTGCCATTTTTTCTACATTAGGCTTATCTTCTATACTAATGCCTGCATTAACTGGAATTATAGCCGATAAATTTATTAATGCAGAAAGGCTTTATGGTATTTTACACATTTTAGGTGGCTTGGCACTTTGTTGCATACCTCAAGTTGAAAATCCTTCTTCATTTTTCTGGGTAATATTTATAGCTATGTTATGCTATATGCCAACTATATCTTTATCAAATTCAATTGCTTATGCTATTTTAAAAAACAATAAATTTGATGTAGTAAAAGTATTCCCACCCATTAGAGTTTGGGGTACCATTGGTTTTATTATTGCCATGTGGATTACCAATATTTCTGGTAATAAGGCTTCTGCAAACATGTTTTATATAGCCGCAATAGCTGCTATTGGTTTAGGTATTTATTCATTTACTTTGCCTAAATGCCCACCTAAAAACTTAATTTCGAGTAATTCAACTTTAGCTCAAAAATTAGGGTTAGATGCCTTTAAACTATTTGGAACTTATAAAATTGCGCTTTTCTTGGTGTTTTCTATGTTTTTAGGTGCAGCACTTCAATTAACAAATATGTATGGTGATACCTTTTTGTCTGATTTTTCAAAAATACCCGAATACAGAGACTCCTTTGTTGTAAAGTATTCTACCATCATTATGTCTATTTCTCAAATATCAGAAACATTATTCATTTTAGCCATTCCCTTCTTTTTAAAACGATTTGGTATTAAGCAAGTTATGCTAATTTCAATGCTAGCTTGGGTATTGCGTTTCGGTCTATTTGCATTTGGCGATCCTTCAGGCGGATTATGGATGATTATTTTATCGTGTGTAGTTTATGGAATGGCATTCGATTTTTTCAATATTTCTGGTTCTTTATTCATTGAAACTTCAACTGATTCAACTGTACGTTCAAGTGCACAAGGATTATTTATGATGATGACGAATGGTTTTGGAGCCATATTGGGCAGCTCGGTAAGTGGCTTTTTAATCGATAAATATTTTACCATCAATGGCACAAAAGATTGGCATACTATCTGGATTTCATTTTCAATTTATGCAGCAGTAATTGCCATTGTTTTTATGGTATTATTTAAGCATAAACATAATCCTAAAGAATTAGAAAACGTTATTTAGTGCTATTTAGAAATAGCTTTTACCACATCCCAAACCAAGTCTGTTTCAAAACCCCTACTAACTAAGTATTGAGCAGTTTTATTTGCTTTTACTAAAAAGTTTTTGTCTTTTACTGTTTTATATTTTTGTATTGCCTCTTTTTCTAATACTTGAATATACTGCTCATTATCAATTTCCTTCAAACCTTGTTGAATGCAATAATCTGAAACTTTTTTAAGCTTCAATTCTTGTTTAATTTTATTCCTTCCCCATTTTTTTACCCTAAATTTTCCACCGGCAAATGCTTTAGCGAATCGTTCTTCATTTAAATAGTTTTGAATAATTAGTTCAGCAATTACTTGTTCTGCATCTTGATAATATACTCCATATTCGGCCAATTTATTAGTTACTTCTATATGGCATCGTTCTTGGTAAGCGCAGTAATGCGCTAATTTTACCAGTGCTTGCTGTGGAGTAAGTTTTATTTCTTTTTTCAAATGATAGCGTATAAAGTGAGCGGACAAAAATATGATACAATTAACTAAAAATAACCAACTGCAATTATTAGTTTTGAGCCATGCAAAATAACAAAAAATCAATCCAACTTTTATTTCTCGCAAATGGAATAAGTGGATTTGCACAAGGAGTTAGTATGCTTTCCATTCCTTGGTATTTTGCTAAAACTAATAACTCACAGATTTTTAATTATTCCTATGCGTTATTAACCTTTATTGTCATGTTTTTTGGCCTTTATGCCGGTACATTGGTTGATAAATTTAGCCGTAAAAATAATTTTTTATACACTTCGTTAATATGTGGTTTCCTTTTATTTTCTATTGCAACTTATGGCTACATCAACAATTCATTACCTGCATTTTTGGTTATTAGCGTTTTTGCCATAACCATGCTAAATTACAATATACATTACCCCACATTATATGCATTTGGTCAAGAAATTTCGAAACCTGAACAGTACAAATCGGTTAATTCAAATATTGAAATAGTTGGCCAATCCACCTCAATACTTTCAGGTGGATTTGCAGCCATGTTATTAGATGGAACTGATTTTTCAATAGCAAGTATCAACCTAAAAATAAATCCGTGGCAAATTCATGATGTGTTTATGATGGATGCCATAACTTACTTTTTGGCTGCCATTTTAATTTATTTTATTCCATATACACAAACTAAAACCTTTGAAGATGTTAATGAAAGTATTGGTAAACGTTTAAAAAACGGATTCAGTTATTTAAAGCAAAACCAATCAATTCTAATTTTTGGCATTTGTAGTTATATGGTTTTTGCAATGCTTTTGGTTCAAATTCATGCGGTATTGCCTATTTATATCAAACAACACTTAAACGCAAAAGGAAATGTGTTTGCTTTAGCCGATACCATTTATGCAGTAGGCGCATTAAGTGCAGGATTTTTTATTAATAAATTATTTCAAAACAAATCAATTGTTAGGGTAATTATAGCTTTAACATTGGTAGTGGCATCTATATTTTTTGCGGCTTCGGTTAGCAAAAGTATTTTAGTAATTTATACAGTTAGCTTAATATTAGGTTTTTGCAACGCAGGTATCAGGGTTTTAAGGTTAACCTACATGTTTAAACATATTCCAAATGCGCTAATGGGGCGAGTTGGCAGCATTTTTAACTTAATAAATGTTTTTACTAGAAGTGTTTTTATTTTTATGTTTTCGCAATCATTTTTCTCGATTCAAAATAATATAGTTTATGCTTATTCAATTATGTCTATTTTTTTAATTTTGGCAGCTGTAATGTTGTTTTTAGTAAGAAATAAATTGGCTAAACAATAATAAGGTAATTGTAAAAATTTAAAATTTTATGGTATTAAGTTATTTTTTAGATTTAGTTATTTTAAAAACCATTATATTTGAAATTGAAAATTTTTGGTACAACATTTGTAACATGTCAATCAAATTAAATAAAATATAACAATACAATGAAAAAGTTAATTATTACCGCTTTAGTAGCCGTGGCTACTTTTATGAGTGCAAATGCTATTGCACAAACTACTACTAACCCAGCTGTAACACCAGCTACACAAGAAAATCCAAATCAAGCAGATATTTCTTTTGAAAAGGAAACACACGATTTTGGAAACATTCCTCAAGGTGTACCAGCTAGTTACACTTATGTATTTAAAAATACAGGTAAAGAGCCTTTAATTATTACAAATGCGGCTGCAGGCTGCGGTTGTACTACCCCTGAGTGGACAAAAGAACCAATTAAGCCAGGTCAAAAAGGTTATGTAAAAGCTACTTTCAATGCCGCAGCCCCAGGTCCTTTTACTAAAAGTGTAACTGTAATGAGCAATGGAAAAAAATCTACTGTAACTTTAACTTTAAAAGGTGACGTAAAACCAGTTGAAGCTCCAAAACAATAATTTTATAATTTTTATAATAAAAAAAGCCCAACTTTAAATTCAAAGTTGGGCTTTTTTATTTAATTGTCGTACTCATCATGTTCTCGTTTCATCAACTCATCTTGCAATATTTGGTTTTCTAATATTGCCCCTACTCCATTATCTTTATATTCCGCTTGATCTTTAATATAAAAATCAAATTGATTGCTTACCTTAATTACATAACTTGAAAAATACCTCCCTTCAAAAAATGCATCAAAACTCATTAAGGCAGCATCGTTTTGTCTATTAAAAATACATTTTTTGGCCAATAAATTTCTTACATCTTTTGGTTTGGCTACATTGTTATAATAATACCTAAATACGCATAAATCTTGATCTCCTAAATCAACTCCGGCCATTTTTAATTTATACACTGGTGCTATGCTTAATATTCTTATTGAAAACGAGCTGCGTTTTTTATCGTAATACCAATCTTCCACTATTCTAAGTTTATAAATTCTTCTCAATGGGTCAAAGGGATTAATTACCGTATCTGAAACTAAATTTTCGGGATTATTTACATCGGGAGTTTCAATAAATTCAGTATCTACCCCAAAAGTAAGAACTTTTTCGGCTGAATAAACACTAGTGCAACTATCATTTTTAAATGGAACTAATTTACGCGATTTGATGGCCTCATAAAGCAAAACAGGCAATGCATTTTTAGGATACATTAATACTTGGTTTTGTTTTTCACGTAAATCAATAATTCGTACCACACGTTTACTAAAATTAACATCACCTTCACGCAGTAAACCCCATGGTGTTGGCACATTTTGCTCAATGGAATTACACACATTATTAATAGGATTTTGCTGAGCAAAAACAAAGTTATAATTGAATAGAAAAGCACCACAATATATGATTAGTTTTATTTTCATATAATTTATAACGTATTGCTTGTTAATTTATTGGTTAAAATTTAAATCCATTCCATCAAAAGTACCACTGCTCATTAGTAATAAATTTTCGTTTTGAGTGTAATGGCTTTTAATAAATTTACTTAATTCATTTTTGTTGGTAAAAACCTCCACATTATTTCCAAAACCTGCTGCGACCTCTGCCTCACTAAGCATAGGCATTTTTTTCATTTCTAAAGCATGTTTACTAAACAATACTGCTTTGATATCAGCGGCTTGCATGCTTTGATTGTATTGAGGTAAAAAATCTTTATTTAAACTACTAAAAGTATGTAACTCATAAACTGCAATTAATTTTCTTTCAGGATTTAATTCCCTTACTGCATTTACTGTTGCTTTTAATTTGGAAGGTGCATGGGCAAAATCTCTAATAATCAAAGATTCATTACTTTCAAATAAAGTTTCAAGCCTTTTGGCAGTTCCTTTAAATGTTTGAATGGCTTCAAAAAATTGATTCTCATTTACACCAGCAGCTTCACAAGCAAATTTTGCTGCCATCATATTTTGTAAATTATGAGTTCCAAAAAACTTTAACGGGATTTTTGTATCGTTGGGTTTTATATAAACCACGCCATTTTTCACTTCAAAATCAGGTGTGGAATAAGGAATTTTTTCAGCTTTAATATTGGCAGTAGTAATTAGTTTTTCTACTTCTAAATCATTATTGCTATAAATAATACTTCCATTTTCGGGCAATGCCTCTACAAATATTTTAAATTGTTCAATGTAATTTTCAAAGGTTGGAAATACATTAATATGATCCCAAGCTATTCCTGTAATAATGCCAACATCACCTTTATAAACATGAAATTTGGGCCTTAAATCCAAGGCCGAAGTCAAATATTCATCACCTTCAAACACTGCAATTTTAGCGGTATTACTTAAACCAACCATGGTTTCAAATCCTTCTAAAATACTTCCTACCAAATAATCGAATTCAATTTTGCAATGATTTAATACGTGCAAAATCATGGCAGTAGTGGTAGTTTTACCATGACTGCCTCCAACTATGATGCGTAATTTATCTTTGGTTTGCTCGTACATATACTCAGGAAACGAATAAATTTTAAGTCCTAATTCCAATGCTTTTAGTAACTCAGGATTATCTTTTCTAGCATGCATTCCAAGTATTATGGCATCTAAGTTTGAATGAATATTATTTACATCCCAACCCATTTTGTTCGGTAATAAACCATATTTATCTAACCTAGATTTAGCTGGTTCATATATTTCATCATCGCTACCAGTAATTTTATATCCTTTTTTGTGCAGGGCAATGGCCATATTATGCATTACAGCACCACCAATTGAAATAAAGTGAATATTCATTTTTATAATTTTAAAAAGGGCAATTTATGCTTTGCAATTAGTAAAACGAATCAAGTTTTATTCACAATCGTTAACTTATTGCGTTTACCCTAAGTAATTCAAATTGAATAATAAACTATTGTTGAACTATCCAATTAGACCAATTCACTTATATAAAAACAGGTTTTAACTTTGGCCTATCAAAAGTAAAATCTAGGGCATCTATCAAAAAAAACTGCAATTATTAGTTGCAGTTTTTAATTTATTTTTCCAAAACTTCGTACATATCCATTCTTCTATCCTTCCAGTTTAAAACTGTTCCAGTGTTCCTGGCCCGTTCAATGGCTGCTAAATCTAAATCGGCAATCACTACTGTTTCAATGTTTGTACTTGCCTCACCAGCAACACCATCGGGTGGAAACGCAAAATCACTTGGCGTGTAAATTCCTGATTGCGCATAGTTAATATCCATATTATCAACCGAAGGAATATTTCCAACTGTTCCAGCAGTAGCCACTATTATTTGATTTTCGATAGCCCTAGCTTGAGCGCATAATTTTACTCGTAAATGCCCATGTTTTTCATCGGTACTAAATGGGACAAAAAGAATTTTAGCTCCTTTATTACAAGCAATGCGAGCCATTTCGGGAAACTCCACATCGTAGCAAACGTTTATTGCCACTTTGCCACAATCGGTGTTAAATACTTTTATTTCATTTCCAGGCCTAACTCCCCACCATTTTGCTTCGTTTGAAGTAATGTGAATTTTATACTGCTTTTCGTAAGTTCCATCGCGTTTAAATAGGTACGAAATATTATATAAATGATCGTTTTCAACTTGTAAATGCGTACCAGCAATTATGTTTATATTATATTCTAAAGCCAAACGCGAAAAGAGGTTGATATAATCTTCAGTGTAATCGTCTAGTTTTCTAATACTGTCTTCAGGACTCATACTTTTATACTCGTGCAAAGATAAAAGTTGAGTGGTAAAAAGTTCAGGAAATAAAGCAAAATCTGACTTGTAATTACTAGCCACATCGGTAAAATATTCGCATTGCTGCGCAAACTGTTTAAATGAAGTAATTTTACGCAATTCGTATTGAATACAACAGATACGAACTTTTTTCATTAAAACACTTCGTTCCCTTGTTTCGGCCAAATAATCTAAGTTTACCCATTCAAACAAAAGTCCGTAACCTTCACTTTCTTTATCCTCGGGTAAATAATCTTTGATAATTCGCTGAATGGTATAACCTTGCGCTAATTGAAAAGTAACTACAGGATCTTTTATTTTTTTTTCAACTACGCGTTTTACATAAGCCCTTACTCCAAACTCTTCGGAGTGCTTATGGAAATTGGGCACCCTACCTCCTATTAAAATGCGCATTAGGTTTTTATCTTCACATAAATTTCTGCGCATTTCATAAAGTCTTCTACCAATTTTTAAACCTTGGTAGTTTGGGTGAACCATTACCTCAATTCCGTAAAGGG
>JBGSBN010000058.1:0-17111 GCA_041730515.1 Methylacidiphilales bacterium
TTTCATTATCATTTGCACGTGGTTTATGTACCAGTTGTTCAAAAAGAAGTAAAATAGAGCAAGCGTTGCAAGGACAAAGCCCTTGTTGGCAAGGTTAAAGAGGTTATTAATCAAGTTAGCAACTCAAAAAAGTGGACATCAAAAATGGTGGCAAACGAAAAAGGAAAGCTTGTTTTGCAAAAATCTTATTCACTTTTGCAAGATAGATTTTTTGAACACATGAAATCGGCGGGCTATTCGGACATGGAAACCAATCAAGCACAAATAAACATACAAAACCTAAGTGCAGGCGTTTATTTAATCAATGTAATCAACGAAAATGGTTTCAATAAAACATTAAAGTTTGTAAAATAGTTAATAGTAAATTTAGTCCTATCAACTGATAATAAGTTAATTTAAACAAGCTCAATGAAACGTCATTGCGAGGAACGAAGCAATCTTACTGTTAGATTGCTTCGTTCCTCACAATGACGAATCAAAAAACAATTCAACAATAAAAAACAACAAGATGAAAAATTTATCAAAATTAATCATGGCAATAGCAATAGTAGTAGCTGTAAGTTTTGCAGCTAATGCACAACCGGGAGGCAGCACAGGTGGAGGATTTGACGATGAACCACAAGATGTGCCTGTAGATGGTGGAATTAGTATACTTGCAATTGCGGGTGCTGCTTATGGGTGTAAAAAACTGAAATCAAAAAATACCTAAATCAAAATGGGTTTTATCCAATCTAATAAAAACTGGGTTATTATACCAACCTAAGGCAAAATTCGAAACACGAAAAGCGGTTAATGGTCAACGAATTCGGCTTATTAAAAAGTTATTTCGTAAAAAAGCTTTCAGGTTTTTCATTACTCTTAACAAAATTAGGCACGTAAATTTGTTTGGTAGTGGCGTTTCTTTTCATACCATTTTTTAAATAATTCCAAGTGAAAGTACTGTATTTACTTGGATCTACATGAAATGCTACTCTGCCTTTTCCTCGAATTAAAGTGGCGGTTTCATTGTACTGCATTTTATCGGCTTGTTGAATTTCAAATTTGATGTTTGAAAATGATGATTTGCTTTTAGCAAGTTGAATAACGCTAGTTTCGCTTTTGTTGGGCCAAATGGCTTATTATTCCATAATTAGCTTAATAATTTGATTACTATTTTCAATTTTTAAAAAATAAATGCCGCTTGAATACCTGCTTTTATCAAGTATTAGCATTTGGTTTTCAAATTGAATTTCATTTAATAGCAATCCTACTGCATTGTAAATTTGAACTTGTTTACAATCAAGGTTTTCGTTAGCATTAACATACACCAAACCATCGGTATTGGGGTTTGGATAAATACTAATTGGGTTATTTAAAATTTCGTTTTTTTTTACATTTAACTTCAAATCCGAAAAAAGCCAATCGTAACAAGCACCAAATTCCGAACGCCAAAAAGCCTCGGTATGTGTTCCATTAGGTTTAATTACGTTCATTAAATCTGTGTTTTTTACATACCCTTTTTGCTCCAACACCACATTCATACTGTCTTGCCACTTAGCCATACTGCCACCTTCCGTTTGCCCACATACAAAATAAAATCTTTGATTATTACTTTTACTTTGATTAATTACATAAGTATAAAGCTGATTGCTGAACCAATATGCAGGCGAAAAAATGCCAGCTTTGCCATATAGATTGGGGTATTTAAACATGGCATAAGTAGTAATTAATCCACCCATGCTACTACCGGCCATGGCAGTATTTATTTTATTTGGAAAAGTTCTATAAACTGAGTCTATATAAGGTTTTAAGGTTAGTGCCAAAAAATCGACATAAGCATCACCTTGGCCACCTCCATATTGAGGATTATTATAAGGCGAGTATTCATCTAAACGGGTAGATCCATCATTGTCAACTGCTACTACAATGCAACCTTTATCG
This sequence comes from Methylacidiphilales bacterium, assembly GCA_041730515.1. GTDB lineage: Bacteria > Bacteroidota > Bacteroidia > UKL13-3 > UKL13-3 > JAAFJM01. The sequence continues at coordinate 1,921 of JBGSBN010000058.1, forward strand.
CCATTGTTTTGCTTGCCACTTAAAGTTTCGTCTATTCCCCATTCATCGGAAAATGCAGTGGTTTTATCAAAACAATTTTGACCATCGTGCATGTACAAAACAGGATAACGTTTGGTTAAATTGGTTCCATAGTCGTTTGGTAAATAAATCCAAACCCTACGCGATTTATTTAACTGCGGAATAAAAAAATTATTACTTATTACCTTTACGTTGGGTAAAGCGGTAGAAGCCGACCCTCCTCCTCCTCCTTTTTTATCTTCCCAACCAGCTATTGTTACGTTTTCAACGGCATTTATAGCATAGGTAAAACTTCGGTTTGTAATTACATTTCCATTTACATCGCCTTCAACAGTGGCCCAACTTCCTCTGGTAAATTTGTACTCAGCCTTGCCCGAGCCAGCCGGCAAAATAATACTGTAACTACTACCTGATTTTGTTAATTTTAAGTTATTGTCGCCAGGATTCCAATTGTTAAACGAACCCGCTATAAATATGTCATCAGTGCTTGGTGTATTAATACTTACAGCCGTAATATTAATGGTAACTTGCCCAAAAATTAAATTTTGGAAACAAACCAAAACAATAAACATTAAACCCTTTTTCATAAAAACAAATAAAGTTAAAGTATTGAAAATAAAAAAGTCGATAGTGATATCGACTTTTTTATGGTGAAGTACCATCTAATCTCGCTCATTAGCGCATAGAAGTCAACTTAATTTATGGTTTTTTCTTCTAAACATTGATAAACCTTACAGTTCCAGAGGAACGAAACATTTTGTAACAACGGGTTTTAACCCGTTGAAAAATGAACGCAACCTGTTTTACAAAAAGCCCAAAACATTTGCGCAAAGCCTTCGGCTTTGCGCAAATGTTTTGGGCTTTTTGGTGTGATTTTTTAACCTTTATCCCCGAATTTCATCCGGGGCTATTTATATTAAACTCTTCCAGAGTTTCTCTTTTTAGGCTTCTTAAATTGAAGCGTTTGCGCCTATGAAAAGGAGCAATTGCCTAATTTGCAAATCAGAATGGTGCAATTATTAAATGGCGTATTTTACTTCACTAATCAATGTATTCGCCACGTTTAAGGTTGTATTTTTCTATTTTATTATACAAATGACTGCGTTGAATATCTATTTCGAGCGCAGTTTTAGCCACATTCCAACCGTTTTTCTTTAGCTTTTCTTCAATAAAAATACGTTCTACATATTCTTTAAAATCTTGCAAAGTGCTAAAACGTTCGTAAATATTTTTCTCCTCCTCGCGAGCACTCAGTGGACTAGCAAATTTCTTCACATCTTCCACAGTTATGCGTTGTTGGCCCAATATTACTAATCGTTCTACCACATTGCGTAGCTCACGAATATTTCCATAATAATCTAATTTTTTAAGTTCATCTAAAGCCTGTGGTAAAAACATTTTACGAGGGAATCCATTGTCTTCGCATACTTCTTTAATAAACTTTTCGGCTAGGTTAGGAATATCGTCTTTTCTATCGTTTAAAGATGGAACATGAATTAAAATAACACTTAATCGGTGGTATAAATCCATTCTAAAGTTACCGCGTTCAATTTCTTGTAATAAATTTTTATTGGTAGCCGCTACCACGCGTACATCTACATCTATGTCTTTATCGCCACCTACTCGGGTAATTTTTCCTTCTTGCAATGCACGCAATACTTTTGCTTGCGCTGCTAAGCTCATATCCCCTATTTCATCTAAAAATAAAGTTCCACCATTGGCTTGTTCAAACTTTCCAATACGCTGTTTGATGGCCGATGTAAACGCGCCTTTTTCATGTCCAAATAACTCAGACTCTATTAAATCGGTTGGAATAGCTGCGCAATTTACCTCTACCAACATGTTTTTGGCGCGATTACTTTTTTCGTGTAACCAACGAGCTACCAACTCCTTACCCGTTCCGTTTTCGCCTGTAATTAATACACGTGCATCGGTTGGAGCCACCTTATCAATGGTGCTCATTATATTTTGAATAGCCGGACTATTGCCAATAATTTCGCGCGTTTTAGTTACTTTTCTGCGTAATACCTTTGTTTCAACCGTTAACGATTTTTTATCAATGGCATTGCGAAGGGTAATTAATAATCGGTTCAAATCAGGTGGTTTAGAAATAAAATCGTAAGCCCCTTTTTTAGTAGCCTCCACGGCTGTTTCAATGGTACCGTTACCAGAAATCATAATAAATGGAATATCATCATCCATTTCTTGAGCCCTAGTAAGTACTTCAATACCATCCATTTTTGGCATTTTAATATCGCAAAGTACAGCAGCATATTCGCCTACTTCCAGTTTTTCTAAACCTTCTTCGCCATTACTTGCTTCATCTACTTGGTAACTTTCGTATTCCAATATTTCGCGAAGGGTATTGCGAATAGCTTTCTCATCGTCAATAATTAAAATTTTACTCATTTTGTATTCAATTAATTGGCTGCAATGTGAGTATTTTATTAGACACTTAAAAGCGTGTTGATATTTGGTTGATTTTTTGGTGACTGGCTTTTGGCAACTGGCAGCTGGTTAATAGACTATAGACCATGGACCATGGAAGGATAAGGGAAAACTTCAACAAACGTCATGTTGGAAGCATCTTCCTTGGTTTAGGAATTAGATAGCATCTGGCGGCTGGCAACTAGCTAACAAACCATAGACGAAAATCGGAAAACGGAAAACGAAAATCGAGCAACAAAAACGTTCGGGAACGTTTCCCCCTTGTGAGTTGGATTTGTGGGCAAGAGAAGGGGGTTAGGGGGATGTTTTGTTCATGAAAAAAACACGAAAAAATCTAAATCACAAACAACACCCTGCAAAAAGATGGTCACGCTGAAAGCGTCTTCCTTGGTTTAGGAATTGGATAGCTTATGGCTAATAGGCCATGAACCACAGACGATAGACGAGAAACGAAAATCGAGTAACGCAACAGAAAAAACCAGTTATTATAGTCCAAAATTTTGGAATGGCCTCCCGTTTGTTCAATAAAGCAGTCCTGAATTTCTGACTACTATTCCCGCCTTTAGAAGCCTTATTCCAAAATTTCGGAATGCCATCTCGGTAGTTAGTTATTGCATTCCTAAATTTCGGATTGTATAAAATAATGTTCGGATAAACAGTCAGTTTTTTCTGACTGCCTATCCCCCCTTTCGGAAGTATATTCCTAAAATTCTGACTGCTTTTTGTTAATTTATAAAACGAATATACTTTTTTAATTTCTGGCACGTTTTATGATTTTGAAAAATTAAATTTTTAAAAAACACTTTAAATTAAAAAACCATGGGATACGACAGATTAACAAACGATTTATTTAAATCGAAAGAGTTTAGCCGTAACGAATTAGATTTGTTTACGGTTTATTTAATTGGACGCTTGAAAGCAATGCCTAATGTGTTGGTTTCGGCAGCTAATATTACCTTGCTTGAAACCTATCACCAAACCTATAAACAAGGTCTTGGAAAACTTGCTACCGAAGGTGCAGTGCAAAAGGGTGGTACCATTAATAGGCAAGATGTGTTTGACGATATCATTGATTTTGTGAGAAGACACGAAGGTTTGGTAAAATCAAAATTTGGTAAACAAAGTGCGGCCTATGTGGCCTTTTACCCACAAGGATTAACCGAATATGGCGAAGCCAAGGTAGAAGGATTAACCGATTTATTGGTGCGCTACGTAACCGCAGCTACCAAATACAAAACTGAGTTAGGTGCCGATTTTGAAACAGAAATAAAAAACTTACAAAGCCAATACATTAATGCACGCAGTGGCCAAGTGGATGATATGGCAAGTACCAAAAGCACCCAAACCCAAATTAGAGAAAGCCGCAAAACATTAACCCTACACCTTACCAAATTGGTATTATTAATAGCTTCGGAATCGGTAGAAAAACCAGAACAATTTAACAGTTATTTTAACTTTGGACTACTGGAAGTAGATAACGATAAAAACCCATCGGATAGCAGCGAGCCATCTGAACCTAAGGGTTAAAATATATGAATTATAAAAGTGCTTGAAACTACGTTTAACCCAATAAGTTTAAAAACCTATTGGGTTTTTTATTTTAAGTAATGTTTTTTATAACAATTACTATTTATGAAAAATAATCCTAGTTATTGAGGACTAAAGATAACTACCTACAAGGATTGCTTTATCTTGGTCGGGAATTCAACATCAACTAAAAATAACGATTGATTTAGAAAAGAATAAAAACCAAACCACTAGTTACTTAATAAATTCTAAAACTGCAGTAGTTAATACCCAACAATTAGCAAATGGAATATATATTTGTAAAACAATGCTAACTAATGGTGGTATTGCAATTAACAAAATAATAATTAGTCATTAGTATGAAAAATAAGTATTTATTTATTGTATTGGCTGTGCTTTTAATTAGCTGTGGTAAAGAAAATACAACACCTATAGATGAAAGTTATTGTAGCCCCCAAGAAACAGGCCCAACCATACCGCCTTATGATAGAGTAGGATTTGGATATAAATATGTAAATATTTCAGAAAACAACTCGTATTACCCCTGCGTTAATCCTTTAAATCCAAATGAATTTGTTTATGTTTTAAGCTATGCTGAAAGGAGTGGGCTATACAAATATGATATACTTAGTAAAACCAGCACCCAAATTTTAAAATTTGTTCCTAATAATTATATAGCTTATCCATCTACCTATGTAAGATGGAGCAGGAAAGGATGGTTGATATTTATAGACTTGTATAATAATGTATATAAAATAAAAGATAATGGTGATAGTTTAACACAGCTTACTTTTAAAGGAAATGATTGGAATCCAGAATGGAATAAGGAAGGTACATTATTTTGTACTCATCATTATAGTGCATCAATTAAAAAACATTTTAATATTATACGAAATGAACAAGGCAAAGAAGTAGATACTATAAAATATGATGACAATTCCGAAGTTTTTAGCGCACCCCCTAGCTGGAATAATGAAAGGTATATATTAGGAACAAATGATAAAGGGTTAATTTTATACGATTATAAAAACAAAATAATAAAAGAAATTCCTATTAATTCTGAATATAATCCAAGTTACCCTAGTTGGATTAATGATAATGAATTTATTTACAGCAGAATAAACGGTATTTTTATTTACAATGTTATCAATAATAAGGTAAAGCAAATACGAAGCAACCCAAACTCAAATCATTACTCATTTGTTAATTTATTGCCCAATAATCAAATGATTTGTGAAAAAAATTATAGCACTTTAGTAGATTCTGTAAATGCTGTAATTGCCGGTAAATTTAACATTTGTTTATTAAATCCTTGCGATACCATAGTTACAGATTTTGATTTGAAGTAAGTAATTCAACCATGGCTTTTAGATTATTAAACAATTCTGATTTGATGTTGGCGAGTAATTTATAAAAATAACTTCCAAAACTTGAACTTAATCAATATCGATGTATCTGCTTTTACTAGTGGGGTTTATTTTGTAAATATTAGTTCGGATAAATGGACCAAAAATATTAAGTTTGTTAAACAATAAATTTTGAAACATTCCAACTACATATTGTTGCTTTTGGTTGTGGTCGCTATTTTAAACAGTGTGACATTGCATGCCCAACCAAAACGTAAATTTTTACAACATCAATTAGACTTTGGCGTAAACTACGGTTTATTTTCAGGTAATAGAAGTCAGTTTACTGGTATTGGAGCACTTCAGCATTGGGATTTTAAACGCCAAGAATTGTTAACACCTTATCGTACATTGAATAAGTTAAACTATACCAATATTTATTGGGCTTATAAACTCATTATAAACGAAAAACATAATATTAAATTTAGCAGAGTATTATTTGTATCAGATTGGCTAAGTCCCCCAAATAACAAAGGATTAGTAGGTTTTGGGATTTATTTGTACAGTTTAGGTTATGGGTATCAATTACCTTTTAAAAAAATAAAAACTATCCTTTTTGCACAACTTAATAAAAGGACTGGCATGGAAGGTGCTAAAATAGGTCACGATGGTTATCATGGCTATTATGCAGATTTAATATACGATTCTTATGGTATGTCGTTAGGTGCAGATTTGGAGTATTTTTTTACCAAAAACTTTGGTTTTGGTGCTAATATTTATTATTACTCTTTTCCTTTTGAAACCAATAAATTAGAAGGACTAGATGTTCAATATGTAGATAAAACAATCATTGATAGTTATAAACCAATAAGTAATTTTTTTCTCATTAATTTTAAAGTAGCTTATAAGTTTTCGTTACCCCAGTTTGGTAAAAAGAATAAATAACACTTTACTGTTTTTTATTTAACCCTATAAGGCATTTTTTAAACCTTATAGGGTTTTGTTTTTAGGGCAATAACTATTACCATTTGTATTAGTTGATTGATGTTTTTGTTATTCAAAATCCAAAAAATATGTAACTTTAATAATTTATTATATACTTGGTTTTTATTTATTAGCTATTAAATTTCGCAATTAATTAAAGTATTTATGGCAGGCAGAACAGCAGAAGAACATTTTAAAAAACAGTTGGCTTTTTTTACCATGTTGTTATTTGGGGGTTTTTTATTTTACTTATTAAGCGGGTTTTTTTCGGCTTTTTTAGGTGCAGTTATTTTTTATGAAATATTTAAAAAACCAATGCAGTGGTTGGTTGAAAAGCATCATTGGCCTAAAACTATCACTGTTTTATTGGTTATTGTATTTAGTTTATTTATGATAATAATTCCCATCATTTTATGCTTAAATGCGCTTTACCACAAAGTAAGTGTGGTAATTAATGACCCTACTTCACTACTATCAGTGGTTAGTATTATTGGCGAAAAAATAAAAACTACATTTGGTTACGATATTTATTCTGATCAAACCATTGCTTTAATAAAAAACTATTCTAGCTCAATGATTCCCTCGGTATTAAATAAATCGCTTAGCATTTTAGGTCAGCTATTAATTATGTATTTTATTTTGTTTTACTTATTGTACAACTATAAAGAATTACCAAATTACCTTAGCAAATACCTTCCACTTGACAAACAAAATATAAAAATATTTTTAGATGAACTGGCATCTATGACCATTTCTAATGTGGTAGGAACGCCTATTTTGGCTATCATCCAATCGGCAAGTGCTGTATTGGCCTTTTATATTTTTGGGGTACCTGAACCTGTATTTTGGGGTGTTATGTGTGGGGTGTTTTCGTTTATCCCCTTTGTTGGGTCGGCTATTATTTGGATTCCAGCAGGTATTTATTTACTTTCTTCAGGTGTTAATTGGCAGGGCATAGGCATATTGGCTTATGGTGCTTTGGTCATTTCAAATGTAGATAATCTCTTTAGGTTTGTGTTTCAAAAAAAGTTTGCCAATGTACATCCTTTGGTAACTGTATTTGGAGTAATAATTGGTATTCAGCTATTTGGCCTTCCTGGGTTTATATTTGGGCCACTACTTATTTCGTATTTTTTAATTGGCATTGGGCTATACCAAAAAGCATACAATGTGCCTCAACCATAACATTATTTTAAACAGCAAAAGTCAAAAAACAACTTTAGGTTAACACTATATTCAATTAGTTACTGTAATATTGCTTTTTAAAAAATTACAAATATTACATGGTAAGTGTATTAATGGCAGTATTTAACACCCCTTTTGAACTAGTAAAACGAGCTATAGATTCTGTACTTAACCAAGATTATCAAAATTTTGAGTTGATAATAATAGACGATGGCAGTCAACTAAAATTAAGTCAACAATTGTTAAATTATTGCTATTTATATCAAAATAAACTTACTTATATCAGGCATCAAAATATTGGGCAAGCTCATACCATAAATATGGGTGTAAATTATTGTAATGGCGCATATATTACCATCATTGATTCGGATGATGAGTATAAAACCAACCACTTAAGTACCTGCATGGCCGAAATGCAATTTGCCGATTTAACTTCAAGCCTAACCGAAACCATAGTTAACCATACTGACGATTACTATGTACCCGATAAAAATAATTTCAATAAAAATATTCATGTAGACGATTGTATTTTATTTGCCACGCTATTTGGCAAAAAAGAGGTTTTTAAAAACACAAGCTTTAAAAATCAATACAGTGCCGATAGTCAATTTTATGAAGATGCGGCCTTAAACTACCAAGTAAAAAAACTTACCAATCGTACCTATATTTATTATCGAAATTCGTCACAAAGTATTACTGCACAATTAAAATTAGCACAGGTAAAATAACTTTTATTGGCAGTTAATTTTAATAAAATGCAAAACCTAATTTGTGCTACCTTACTTACGGGCGCTTACGATGTAAACCGAAATCAAACCCTGGCTCATAATAATTTTAAACTAATTGAAAAATGGTACGAGTCCATTGTAAATTTAAAGCTAAACGGAATTGTATTTCACAATGCATTTAGCACCGAAACCGTTAATAAATACCAAAACCAATATGTTAAGTTTATTAAGGTAGATTACCATCATCAACTTAACACCAATACTTACAGGTACGTTGTATATCAAAAGTTTTTAAATGATAATGCGCACCAAATAGCCAATGTGTTTTTTACCGATATAACTGATGTAGAGGTGGTTTTAAATCCTTTTATTGCACCTTTATTTTTAAACAATAAGGATTTTTTGTTTTGTGGCGATGAGCCTAAAATACTTCAAAACGAATGGATGCAAAACCACTGCACACACCTTAGAAATAATATCAAAGATTTTTCGGATTTTGAAAATGAAAACGCCAGCAAAACCCTTTTAAATTGTGGCATTTTTGGCGGTAATATTGCTGTAATGCAAAAACTAATCAATCAGCTAGCCAATTTGCACCTAACTTACACCGTTACCAATACCACCGCCTACACGCTAGACATGGGTGCTTTTAATTACTTGGCGCGCACCCATTTTAAAAATAATTTATTACATGGGGCGCCCATCAACACCGAATTTAAAAAAATGGAAAACCTACGGAATGACTGTTGGTTTCGCCATAAATAACACTCCAAACTATCATTATGGTCTATTGCGTTTTGAAAAAATAAACGCTTGGGTTATAGCTGACAACTATCAACAATCAACAATCAACTAAAAAACTATCATTGCAATGTCTTTAGGGGTGGTTATGTAAAAATAGCCTGAGATTACACCCTCTGAACCTGATCAAGGTAATGCTTGCGAAGGAAATAGACCGCCAATGCCTTTTTATTATTAAGCTAGCCGCAAAAGTGCATTTTGGGTTTTTCATTCAGAGTTAGATAAACAATTTTATAGCCTTTAACAGCCCCTGTTATTGGTTTTGTTTACCTTATTCAACACAACAGAAATGTTAAAAAAATTTATTGCCGCAGGCACTTTAATGGCTTTAAGCCAAATAGTTGCTGCACAAACTGACAGTTTAAAAACTAAAACTGATTTACAAGAAGTGGTAGTTATGGGCACAAAAGCTCAAGCCAACAATCCAATTACATTCCAAAATTTAAACAAAAAGGAAATTGACAAACAAAATTTTGGTCAAGATTTACCTTTTTTGTTAAACTTAACTCCTTCAACTGTTATTAGTTCTGATGCTGGTGCAGGCGTAGGTTACACCGGAATTAGAATTAGAGGAACGGACCCAACTAGAACAAATGTTACCATTAATGGAGTACCAATTAACGATGCAGAAAGCCATGGAACATTTTGGGTAAATATGCCCGACATGGCATCTTCATCACAAAACATTCAGGTTCAGCGAGGTGTGGGAACATCAAGCAATGGAGCAGGTGCTTTTGGTGCCAGTATTAATATACAAACTGATGGTTTAAATCCAAATGCTTATGCTGAAATATCAAGTGGTTATGGTTCGTTTAACACTTGGAAAAATACAGTAAAAGCAGGTTCGGGATTGTTAACAAACAATTGGTCATTTGATGCACGACTTTCAAAAATTACAAGCGATGGTTTTATTGATCGTGCTAGTTCTGATTTAAAATCGTTTTTTGTTTCGGCTGCTCATTATGGTAAAAAAAGTATTTTTAAGGTAAATGTGTTTTCGGGTAAGGAAAAAACATACCAAGCTTGGAATGGGGTTTCGGAAAATCTGTTAAAAGCAGGAAACCGAACTCATAATGATTTTACCTACCCTAACCAAACCGATAATTACCAGCAAGATTATTATCAAATGTTTTATACTTATCAATTCAATAAGCATATAAAAGCAAATATTGGTTTGCATTACACTTATGGCCGTGGTTATTATGAAGAATATAGAGAAGGCGATAAATTTAATATATATAAACTGAAAGACACTTTATTTGTGTTGAACAACAATATAATTGATACTGTTACCACAGGCAATTTTGTTCGCAGACGTTGGCTTGACAACGATTTTTACGGTGCTATATTTTCGTTTGTTTACGAAAAAAACAAGTTAAATGTAACTGTTGGCGGAGGTTTAAATCAATACGATGGTCGCCATTATGGCGAATTAATTTGGAGCCAATACGCTATGGATGGAAATATTAATGATCGATTTTATAACGGAAATTCCACCAAAACAGATTTTAATATTTATGGAAAAGCCACTTATAAATTAACAAATAAATTGGATGGGTTTGTTGATTTACAACAACGCACTATCAATTATAAAGCAAAGGGAGAAGATTTAAATAATGGCGTTTATCTGCCCTATAATATTAATTTAAATTTCAACTTTTTTAACCCAAAAGCAGGCTTAACGTATTCTGTTCAAAAAAATGCAAACGTTTATGCTTATGTGGGTGTAGCCAATAAAGAACCTGTGCGTAACGACATAATTCAAGCAAACCCTTTGAATTTACCCAAACCAGAGCAATTAATAAACTATGAGTTTGGTTTTAGGAAAAATTGGAAAAAGTCGGCCTTTAGCGCAAATATTTATTACATGGATTATAGAAACCAATTAATAACAACAGGGCAAATAAATGATGTAGGTGCCTATAACCGTGTAAATGTTCCTAATAGCTATCGCGCAGGAATTGAGCTAACAGCAGGTTTGCAATTGATTAAAAACTTGAAATGGCAAACAACATTTACTTACAGTCAAAATAAAATAAAAGAATTTACTGAATTTGTAGATGATTGGGATAACGGAGGACAAATTCAAACACAATATAAAGACGTAAGCATTGCATTTTCTCCCGGTATTATTGGCTCATCTATATTTACTTATTCACCATTCGCAAAATGCGACATTGATTTTATTTCGAAATATGTAGGTAAACAATATTTAGATAATACAGAAAATGAAAACCGAAAAATTGATGCATTTTTTGTAAATGATATGAGGGTAACTTATGGTTTAACTGTAAAAGGAATGTTCAAATACATTGGACTGGGCTTACAAGTAAATAATATTTTTAACGAAAAATATGCACCTAATGGATATACTTACAGTGGTTTTAGTGGGGGTGTAAGAGGAGATTATAATTTTTATTACCCTCAAGCGGGGACTAACTTTTTAACCAATTTGGTTTTAAAATTCTAAGAAGTTTAGATGTAAAAAAAACCGCTTGTGGCTAGCAAGCGGTTTTTAATTGAACAAAATTTAAGCCTATGAAAAACTATTTAATTAGTTAGTAGCCACTACAAATGTAAAAACTAGCAAGACATTTACAACCACTTACATAAAAATTATTACACTTAACATTAAATTTTTGTATAAAAACATAATAATCAATTAAATAAATTTTTATGCTTCGCTAATTTCCTGAATTTTCCATTAAAAAAGCTTTTACAAACAAATCCAAATCACCATCCATTACAGCTTGTACATTACTTGTTTCGGTGTCGGTTCTTAAATCTTTAACCAATTTATAAGGATGCATTACATAATTTCTTATTTGGCTACCCCATTCTATTTTGCGTTTACCAGCTTCTACTTTGTCTTTTTCTTCATTGCGCTTACGCAATTCTATTTCATACAATTGAGATTTTAGCATTTTCATGGCGCGGTCTTTATTAGCGCTTTGCGATCTATCAACTTGGCAAACAATAACAATTCCAGAAGGTTTATGGGTTAACTGAACTTTTGTTTCAACTTTATTTACGTTTTGACCACCTGCACCGCCTGACCTAGATGTTTGAATTTCTATATCAGCATCTTTAATATCAATTTCAATGGTATCATCAATAATTGGATAGCAATAAACCGATGCAAAACTGGTGTGTCTGCGTGCATTGCTGTCGAAAGGAGAAATACGTACTAATCGGTGAACGCCATTTTCGCCTTTTAAAAACCCGTAAGCAAAATCTCCGGTAACTTCTATACTGCACGATTTAATTCCAGCACCATCGCCCGCCTGTTCATCCACCACCGAGGCTTTAAAACCTTTTTTGTCGGCATACATTATATACATACGCATCAACATTTCTGCCCAATCTTGGCTTTCGGTTCCGCCAGCACCTGAGTTAATATTTATTACACAATTAAACTGATCTTCTTCGGCACTCAGCATGTTTTTAAACTCAAGCTCTTCAACTGTTTTAGTAGTTTGCTCATAGTTTAGATTTAATTCTTCTTCGCTCACTTCATCAGCTTGGTAAAATTCGTATAGAACAGCTAAGTCATCTACTTTGGCTCTTACCTCAGCAAAACCATCTGTCCATATTTTTTTTTGCTTAATGCCTTTAAGTACAGATTCGGCTCTTTTAGGATTATCCCAAAAGCTCGGTTCGTGGGTTAAGTTTTCTTCCTCATTTATTTGGTGTAATTTGGTAGCAACGTCAAAGATACCTCCTCAGTGCTTCCACTCTTTCGTCCAAATTTTTTAATTGATCGCTTGTCATAATTGGCAAAAGTATGTTTTTAGCCACAGATTACACAGAAGCCAAAGATTTATTAAAAAGGTTATGTTAACGCACTCGCTCTAGCACTCGCTCGCATCTTGCGAGTGAATGTATTGGTAAGCCTCCGGCTGATTTACTTAATTTCAAAGCTGTATAACATTTAATGGTCTAAAAATATTTTTTTTCGGTTAATGTCTCCACCTACCCACTATTTCATTTAAAATAAAAGAAATTTATACGAAGTTTATATAAGAAAACTTTTAGCAAGATAAATAATCCCGTAGGGATTTACTTATGGTAGCAAAATAGGTTGTATTCATCACAAGCCCCGTAAGGGCGGCCTTATCGTTATGTTGCTTTAAATAAGCTCGTCCCTACGGGACTTTGAATGGGGTTCAATCTTTTTGCTACCATAAGTTCGCCTCTACGAGGCTTTTATGCATTAATTATACGGGCACCAAACTATTTATTTGGTGCCTTTTTATTTAAATTACAACCAAAGGCTGCCATATATACTCACAAGTGTGAAGCTAGCGAATGCGGAAGTTTGGTGAGAACGCCAAACTTGGACAACCTTTGACAAAACCTTTTTTTATGGGTAAGGATGCTTACTAACTTTGTAATCTTTCCAAATTTTTCTCCCGCACAAGCGGGATTGTAATTTCCAATCTCAATCCCACTTATCAACATTTTTTAACCAAAAACACTTAAAATAACCTACCTTTGCGCCTTTAATGGGAAATATAGTAGCAATAGTAGGAAGACCAAATGTTGGAAAATCAACACTTTTTAATCGTTTAACGGGCAATAAACACGCCATTGTTGACGATTTTAGTGGCGTAACGCGCGATAGACATTATGGCAAAGCCGAGTGGCTTGATAAGGAATATAATGTAATTGATACAGGTGGATATGTGCCAAATAGTGCCGATATTTTTGAATCAGCCATTCGAAACCAAGTAAAAATAGCCATTCAAGAAGCCGATGTGCTTTTATTTATGGTGGATGTGGCTGTGGGTATAACTGACTTAGATACTGAGTTATCAATTATGTTGCGTAAAAGCAAAAAACCAGTTTTATTGGTAGTTAATAAGGTAGATAATAGTAACCGTCAACTAGACGCACACGAGTTTTGGGCCTTAGGTTTCGATAATATTTACAATATTTCATCGGCAAGTGGTTCAGGAACAGGCGATTTGCTTGACGAAGCAATGAAACATTTAACTTTTGAGGACCAAGATTCGGACGCAGATGAAGTTGATTTACCAAAAATTGCCATTATTGGCAGACCAAATGTTGGAAAATCTAGTTTGGTAAATGCATTATTGGGTCAAGAAAGAAATATTGTAACAGATGTAGCTGGAACCACCCGCGATGCCATAAACTCTCACTATAAATTATTTGATAAAGAATTTGTATTGGTTGATACCGCTGGTATTAGAAGAAAAAATCGCGTTTCAGAAGATTTAGAATTTTATTCTGTAATGCGAAGCATTAAAGCTTTGGAGGATTGCGATGTAACAGTTTTGGTTATTGATGCTACTGTTGGTTTAGATAACCAAGATATGAATTTGGTTTCATTGGCAATAAAGAATAATAAAGGTCTTGTTATTTTAGTTAACAAATGGGATTTAATAGAAAAAGACACCAAAACATCACTCGAATTTGAAAAAGTAATCCGCGAAAAACTTAAACCGTTCGATGATGTGCCAATTGTTTTTACTTCGGCAGTAACCAAACAGCGTATTTTCAAGGCAATAGAAGAAGCATTGCATGTGGCAGAAAACAGAAAAAGAAAAATTACCACTAGTAAATTTAATGATTATATTTTAGATAAAATAGAACATTACCCACCACCAAGTGTAAAAGGTAAGTTTGTAAAAATAAAATATGCCACCCAATTGCCAGGAAGAAGCCCTCGTTTTGCGTTTTTTTGCAACCATCCGCAATATGTTACCGATTCTTACAAACGCTACATAGAGAACAAAATTAGAGAAGAGTATGACTTTAAGGGAGTTCCAATAATTATTTATATGAGAGAAAAATAAAATTTTTTTTGTTTATATTTTGTTATTAACAAAACAATCGTATATTTGCACCCGAATTAGAAAATCAAACAATTTAAAATCAAAACAAAATGAAAAAAGTATTATCAATCGTTGCCGCTTCTGCTATGTTAGCTATCGTAGCTTGTGGTCCTTCTGCTGAAGAAAAAGCTAAAATGGAAGCTCAAAAACAAGCTGATTCAATCGCTGCTGCTACTCGCGCTGCTGATTCATTAGCTCAATTAGAATCAACTATGGTTGACACAACTGCTGTATCTGCTGATACAACTGCTGCAACTGAAGCTGCTCACTAATTTTTTTCTTTCAAACAGAATTAA
>JBGSBN010000059.1:0-16984 GCA_041730515.1 Methylacidiphilales bacterium
ATAAAATCAGGGTTATATACAAGTTGTGCGTCATACTAAAAAGACAACCACAAACTCAAATCAACCCGACTAATTAATTATCTTTGCGAAAAGAAAAAATGAAAGAATCAATACATATAAAGAATTTAGGACCAATAAAAGACATTTTTATTGAAGATATTAAGCCATTAACTGTTTTAATAGGTGAATCAGGAAGTGGAAAAAGCACATTAATGAAAGCTATTGCGTTGTTTCGGTGGCTATACAAAATGCACAATATTCGTTCATACCTCAAAAGAAGTAAAGTATCAAAAAGTCCATTTAGATTTAGAATGGACACCTATTTTAAGAATTGTGGCTTTGAAGAATATTTAAAAAACAATCCTGAAATCACCTATACAGTTGAGTTTTCTGACAACAGAAAATACAGGCTTCATTTTGCAAAAAACAAACTTACAGGAACTGGCGACAATGACTTAGTTCAAATTCAAGATTTATATTACAACAAACTTAGCTTCATTTCGGAAACAAGAAATATTATTCCTCTTTGGGCAGAAAGAGGAGCTTCGCTTACAGGCGCCTATTTAGGATTTTATTTCCATGAGGTATACAATGACTTTGATTTGGCTTCAGAGAATATAAAAGACCTTGACATAAACTATTTGAACTTAAAGCTATCTATTAAAAAAGTTCAGTCAGGTAAAAAATATTTCATTCAGGCTCCAAACAAAGAATACGAACTAACACTTAAAAATAGTTCATCAGGAACACAAAATGCAATACCTGTAACATTAATAGCAGAACACTTTTCTAAGCACTTTGACTTTGAAAGAGCATTTAATGAGTCATTAGTTAAATTCCTTTTCAAGACAGATAATTTAACAGATTTCAAACCTGTTAAAAATCTTGGAGACATCAAAAAGAAATTATTTATCCATATTGAAGAACCTGAACTAAGCTTATTCCCTGATGCTCAATGCGAATTAATAAGCGACTTAGTTTCTAAATGTTTTGTTACAAATTCTAATTCGATTGATTTAATTTTTTCAACTCATAGCCCCTACATTATAAATCACCTAAACCTTCTAATCAAAGCATACGACTGCAACCAATTAGTGGATGGTGCGAAAATTGAATTTGAAAAGTTGGCAGTTTATCAAGTAGAAGAAGGAAAAATTCAAGATTTAATAGTTAAAAACCAAAGAATCATAAACACCAACGCTTTATCAGATACAATAAATAATATTTACGACAAATTCAATCAACTAGACAAAGATGGAAGCACTATTGAGAAATGATTTTACTACTCATTATGGACTTCCTGTGTGTACTGAACCAGATTTGGTTATAACAACAAAAGAGCCATATTTTGAGATTGAGGACACTGCTACAAAAAACCTTGTTCTTCATACTAATAATGGAAATGGTATGGCAAAATTTTCTAATCCCGCTCTATTGACAGTTTCGGTTGTAAATTACGACAAGTTTATGACCAGCTTACCTAGCCATTTTGAGAAAGGTTTAAAAAGATGTGATATGGCTTTAACAAGTCAATCCCAATTTATTTTAGGCGAACTTAAAGATAGAAACATTAGTAAACCAAAAAAGAAACGAAGTGTTAGAAGTGTTGCAAAAGAACAGCTTTTTGTGTCATTGACCACCCTTTTAGCTGTTCCACAAATTGCAGCATTAGCAAATAGTAAAAATGTTAAAAAGTGTTGTTATTTTAATAAACAAACAAATGCACCTTCTTTATTAATTGCAACTACTGCTTTTAATAGACTTTCAACATTATTTCAAGAC
This sequence comes from Methylacidiphilales bacterium, assembly GCA_041730515.1. Lineage (GTDB taxonomy): Bacteria > Bacteroidota > Bacteroidia > UKL13-3 > UKL13-3 > JAAFJM01. Next base: position 1,783 of record JBGSBN010000059.1, read on the forward strand.
GGTTTCAAAATGAGCCATCCAGGAATTGAAGGATATAATTTTGAATTTTGGGAATATTTGGGTGGACAAACATTGACTTTGACATAAAAGAATTACGAACGCCCAACAGCGGTTTTGCAAAAGTGGCGGTTCAGTACTCCGCAGATAGTTTTGTGGTTAATCAAAAATTTGTTCTCCGAATTAATATTTGTTGTGAAAATCGCCAACTTCTTAAACCAAAAATCATTATGCCCAAGTTTAAAGACAGACAGACCTAATGGAAAAATACACTACAATATTGACTCTTGAAGAGTTTGACAAACTAGCGACAACAACTCAAGATAAGTCAAAACGAAATCTAAACTTCAATAATTGCATTTTCAATTTTGAAATTGAGCTATCTGAAAATTTAAACTCTGTAAGGTTTCAAAATTGCATTTTTAAATGTAAGACAAAATTTGCATCGGAATTTGGCATTAACGCTACTTTTAAAAATGTTCAATTTAAAGCACCTACAACATTTGCAAACTCAAAGTTTAACTCAAAGACAAGATTTCACGCAGTGACATTTGAGAAAGAGGTAGACTTTGATAATACAAAATTTGCTGATTTGGCTGACTTCTGGGGGTCAAATTTTCAAAAGACGACAATATTTTACAAAACTGACTTCCTAGGAGTGACAGTTTTTTCAAGAACAACATTCAATGAGAACGTGTTATTTACCTATTCGCTAATTGACAAGGTAATTATTTTCCGTGGGACAATCTTTAAAAAAGGTTTAGATTTATCACTAGCAATTTTAAACGGGAACTTTAACGTTTTTGATATAAGGCTCGGTGACTATTCGACAGAGGAAATTAGCGATGAAGATGAGTACGAAGACTCTGTTTCCGACAATGGAATAATACCAGAAAAAAATAAAAGAGAAACTTTTAAACTTCTTAAAACTCAGCTACAGAGTCAAGGAAATAAGATTGATTCTTTAATTTACTCAAATCTTGAAATTGAAACCTTTCATAAGCAACTAAGTAGACAGTTTTGGAGAGAGAAAAAAATTAGGTCAACATTTGAAAACTACTTCATACTTGTCCTTAATTCAATTTCTAGCAAGAATGGCAGGTCTTGGTTGCAAGGAATTGTATTTACATTAAGTATTGCTGGACTGTTCTTCTACTTTGCAATTTTGACAACCGACAGGTATTCATTTACGTTTAGCTTTCCAAATATTGAAGAAATAAATGATTGCTTAAAGTTATATTTTGAATTTTTGACTCCAACACATAAAGTGCAATTTTTGGAAGACTTAGGAACAAATCCTTGGACATATTTATTAGACTTTGCAGGACGAGCTTTTATAGCTTATGGTATATATCAGACAATACAAGCATTTAGAAAATATAGAAGTGCATAAAAAACCTGCGCAAAACATTTAAGGCTTAAACCCCACTATCTTTAGAGTTAGCGAAGCGCTCTAAGGATTTATAATGAAAAAAGAGTTTGTAACTCGTTTTGTATAAAAAAACATCAAATAAATTCCTAGCTAGTCCACGTACAAATCTGCAACGCTGGTGTTCGTCATGCCTTTCAGGAACGTTTACAAACCAACCAAAGCAACAATACCAAGAAGGGAAAAAATGGTTGTTGGTGATGCTTCGCTAAACACCAACAACGGCTGAACTTAAAAAATCAATAATAGACTCATTTATTGACCCTAAAAGGGTCAAACATTTATAGAAAAAATAATTTGTTGTTGTGTTCGACCCCTTCGGGGTCGTATGTTATTACTTCTAACATTTGCTATAAACATTTGACTCCTTTGGAGTCATTTACTTATTTTTTGCCCATGTTGGTGTTTTAGCGAAGCGACACCAACATGAATCCCTCAATTGTTAGCATTTTAGTCTAGCAACAACAAAAACTGTATAATTTTCCTTTAGCTAAAGCAATCTGTAGTATTTACATTTATTTGCTCCTTTGGAATCATTTACTTATTTTAAATAATAAATTGTTTACGCCTTGATAGAAACAATTAGTACATAAACCTATTACCTTTGTTGTCTAATTTTTTTATTTTGAAAAAACTACTTTTAATTCTTTGCCTTGCTTTGCAGGCGCCTTTGTTTGCCCAAACTTTAAGTAGCAATGTTACCTCATTGCCAAGCTTTAATAATTGTTTGGTTAATTGGGCCAGTGCTACTCAAAAGTTTACCGTTTCGGGTAATAATTTAACGGATGTTGTTACTATTACAGCATCACCAAACTTCGAAATTGCAACCAATTGTGTCAATCAATTTAGCAGCGTTCCGTTGGTATTAACTCCTCAAGATGGTACTGTGCCCAATACCGTAATTTATGTGCGCCTTTCTCCTGCAGCTATTGGTGCTACAAATGGAACCATAATAGTAAAGAGCAATAATGCCAGTTCGTTATCAATAAGTATATTAGGTGCTGGTGTTAATTATAATATTCCAACTACTAGCGGTGGTTATTATAGCTCTACCACTGGTTTAAGCGGTGCAAGTTTAAAAACTGCTTTATTCAATAAAATTAGCAATCATTCAGTTACATCGTATTCGGGTTTATGGGGAACTTACAGCACTACCGATGCTTATGTAAACGGAAAAGTGTGGGATATTTATTCTACCAATATTTGTGGTACCTCTCCATACGAGTTTACATTAGGAACCAATCAATGTGGCAATTATAGCAAAGAAGGCGATTGTTATAACCGCGAACATAGTTTTCCTCAAAGCTGGTTTGGAAGCTCCACTCCAATGGTAAGCGATATGTTCCATATTTACCCAACCGATGGAAAAGTAAATGGAATGCGAGACAATTGGCCTTATGGCGAAGTTTCTGCGCCAACCTATACTTCGCAACAAGGCGGTAAGTTAGGGCCATGCGTATTTCCGGGTTATAGCGGAACAGTGTTTGAACCTGTTGATGAATACAAAGGCGATTTGGCACGAGGTTATTTTTACATGGCTACTCGCTACGAAAATTTAATTGCCAATTGGCAAAATAACGGCAATGCCAACGAGGTTTTAAATGGTAATGCTTTCCCCGTTTTCGACCAATGGGTAATTGATTTATTTGTAAAATGGCATAACCAAGACCCTGTAAGTGCCAAAGAAATTAATAGAAACAATGCTATTTTTGGTTACCAACAAAACCGCAATCCTTATATTGATAGTCCGCAGTTTGTAAACCGAATTTGGGGAGGCGCAAGCGCCAATAAACCAACCATAGCTGCTAGTAAAGTGCAAGTAGATTTAACCAGTACAAGCCCTAATATTTTTAACTTAAAATGGCAAAGTGGCAATGGCAGTAAAAGGGTAGTAATAGTTAAAGCAAACGAGCCCGTTAGCCAAGTTCCCGCTGATAGTTTTGATTATTTAGCAAATGCCAATTTTGGCAATGGCGATGATTTAGGCGATGGTAATTTTATTGTTTATAATGGCATGGGAAGTACCTTAGATATTAGCAATTGCGAAACGGGTATTACTTATTATTATGCCATTTTTGAATACAATGGAGTTGGAAAAACCACGCAATATTTTGCCAATGCTAGCTTTGGCAGTTTTTCTACTGTATCGGTTGGTTTGGTAAATTTTACTGCGCAATTAGCTACCGATAAAACTGCTTTATTAGAATGGAAAACCAATTTTGAACGTAATAACGATAAATTCATTATTGAACGTTCGCTCGATACTGCTAATTGGGAAAACAGAGCACAAGTAAAAAGCGTTGGAAACAGTGTAGTGCCTACTTTTTATAGCCATACCGATTCATTGCCAGTTATTGGTAATATTAAACAAACAGTTTATTACCGCTTAAAGCAAGTTGATTTAGATAGCACTAAATTTACTTACAGCCCCACTCAAAACATAATCATGGACCATACTTCGGTAAAAAATGTAGGTCAAATGTCGGCCGAATGGCTTTTGCAGCCAAATCCTTTTACCAACCAACTGCGTATATCAGTAAATTTGTTTTCTCAAAATCAAATTAACATAACCATAAAAAACACTTTAGGCAATGATGTATTTAAATTATCTCAAAACATTTATCAAGGGCAACATGTTGTTGTTATTAATCAGCTCGATATATTGCCAGCTGGCATTTACTTCGTGCAGTTACAATGCGGAAACCACACAGCGCAAAAACGTATCATTAAATACTAATTTTATGACAAACGATGATTCAACCATAGTAAACAAAACTGATTCTGAATGGAAAGCCCAATTAACTCCAGAACAGTATTATGTATTACGCCAAAAAGGAACCGAACGCCCATTTACCAGTAAGTTTGAAGACCATTACGATGGTGGAACATATACTTGCGCAGGTTGTGGAAACGAGCTATTTAAAAGCGATAGCAAATTTGATGCTGGCTGCGGCTGGCCAAGTTTTTTCGAAGCTTTAGATAGTACTAAAATTAAAACCGAAGTTGATAAAACCCTCGGAATGCAACGCATTGAAATTATGTGTGCCAAATGTGGTGGACATTTAGGCCATGTATTTGACGATGGACCAAAACCAACAGGTATGCGTTATTGCGTTAACGGTGCTGCTTTAGATTTTTTGAAAAAGAAAAAGTAAGATAATAAATAATCAAAAGGCTACATAACGTAGCCTTTTGTATTTAAATTAGTTTGAAAGTGGTTCGTCAATAATAAAATTGTTAATAATGCTATCATGACTGAAAGTAAAAATAAGGTTTTTACTATAAACAGGGTCTATATCTAAACCGTATTCGGTAATTATATTGTAATAAATTTTATTAGAATCGGGAGGCGTGTTAAAATCAGGATTTCCCAGTTTGTCAATTAATTGCGAAATTGTTAAACCTTTTAAAGTATTGTTTTTTAAAAGATCGTCTAGCATTTTAACTCTATTTGGATGTAGCTGTAAATCTTCTGTTTTACACCAATTTTCTTTGTTAAATTTTGAGTTGTTAGCATTATTGCATGCAATACACCAAAGTATAAAAACTGAAATGAATATAGAAGCAAATATCTTCATGTTTTCTAATTTGAAATTCAAAAACTAATAAAACTTAAAATTAAAAAGTGTTTGATATTATTTGCGAATTTGATTTGGTTAATAGTTGATGAGTAAGCTATATTTTGTTACTAACTTGGTAAAAATAACCATTTTACCATCATTTTTTCAATGGTTTCTTTTACCACGGGTTTGCTCATGTATTCTGTCATACCTGCAGCTATACACTTTTCTTTTTCGCCAGGCATAACTCCAGCAGTAAGGCCAATAATCGGTGTTTTTTTGTTGGTTTCTAATAGCCTAATTGCCTCTGTAGCTTCGTATCCGTTCATTAAGGGCATTTGTACATCCATTAGTATTAAGTCAGGTTGATGTTCCTTGTAAAATTTAATGGCTTCAATACCATTATTAGCTTCTAAAATCAAAGCATTTGGCATTATTTTCTTTACAATTATTTTAGAAAGAAAAATATTTACCGAGTTATCATCTACAATTAAAATTTGGAACTTATTTTCAGTTAAATAATTTGAAACATGCGATAATGCTAAATCTGTTTGACTCTCTTCCTTAATTTCATTGCTTGCCATCTCTTTATCTTTTATAGCTTTTAATTTTACATCAAAGTAAAAGGTGCTTCCTTTTCCTACCTTACTAATTAGGTTAAGTTTGCTATTCATTAACCCTAAAATTTTATTCGAAATAGTTAAGCCCAATCCCGAGCCACCAAATTTGCGGGTGGTGGTTGAATCTTCTTGGGTAAATGCCTCGAATATTTTGGCCATATTTTTTTCTTCAATTCCAATTCCTGTATCAATTACAGAAAAACGCAATGTATAATTATCTTGCTGAATATTAATTAATTCAATTGATAGTTCAATACTGCCTTTGTGAGTGAATTTTACTGCATTTCCTAAAAGGTTAACCAAAATTTGTCGAAGCCTAAAAAGGTCGCCCATAAAAAATGTGGGCAATTGGTCGGAAATGGTATTTTTAAAATTGATTTTCTTTTGTTGAATTTGAAATTTTACAGCATCCGAAACTTGTTCGGAAAGAGTGCGGATATCAAATTTTTCAATATCAAGTTCCAATTTTTCGGCTTCAATTTTAGAAAAATCTAAAATATCGTTTACTATATCCAAAAGAGTTTTGCCCGATGAGTATATAGTATTCATATATTCCTTTTGGGTTTCATCTAAATTGGTTTGCATTAATATATCGCTAAATCCAATTATACCATTTAAAGGCGTCCTTATTTCATGGCTCATATTTGCTAAAAACTCTGACTTAGCTTTGTTGGCATTTTCAGCATCTTGCTTGGCTTGTTTTAGGTTTAAAATATTTGTTTTTAATTGGTTACTTTGGTTTTCTAAAATGCGTTGAGCCAATTCTAACTCCTTGTTTTTTAACTCTTCTTGTTTACTTACTTCTTCCAAACGACTAAAGTTAATTTTTAAAGTATAGTTAGTTACTATTGCCAAGGCAATTGCAGGAATTAAGGTATATGAAAAATGAGTCCAATTGCCCGAAAATCCTTGTTCATTTGCTATATAAAGCCAAAGCAAATTACTAAAACCAATTACCCCAAAAAGCAATCTTTTAGATGTAAAAAGAATACCGCAGCCCAAATAAAGTAAAAGCAAAAACGAGGTTTGTAATGCATCTTTATAAAGCCACATGTGGGTAAATGTATTGATGAAAGGAAATAGGATTACCAAAAATGAAATTAATTGGGTATGTTGGTAATAGCTATCCTTTTTTTGAAGTAAAATACTAATTATTCCGTAAAAAATAGCTGTAGAAAAAGAAAGTCCAATTAGTATATTTCGTTGATAGCCAGTTAGTAAAAAATAGTGAGATACGCAAAAAATGATGTACATAAATACAAAACATAAACTGATTGGTCGTAATCCCGAAAATGCAAATTCTAAATGCGCTCTATTTTCCTGTTTCATTATTATTCCAGGGTGAAATATAGCATTTAATTATTTTAAATGTTTTAACTTATTTTTTTTAGATTCATTATTGTCAATCAGTTTCTAATTATTTGTTTTTAAATGAATAACTTAGCTTGGTGATTACTCCTTATTATATTTTTATTAATTCATAAAATTGAAAAACATTTATCACAATCCTGAATCTTATGTAGATTTATTCTAAATTGCACCTCGATTATGAATCTTACGCAACTAGGTTATGGTAAAAAGGCCATTATTACAAAAATAAATGGACAAATATTGGCGCTTAAACTATTTGAAATGGGTATTTTGCCTGGCGAAGAAGTGGAGTTAGAAAATGTAGCGCCTTTTGGCGATCCAATAGCTATTAATTTGAGCGAAAGTAAAGTTTGCATGCGCATGCAAGATGCAAGTTGTGTAGAAATTAAACTGATTGACTAATTTGGAACAAAAAGAAATAACCGTTGCGCTAGTTGGAAATCCAAACTGTGGTAAAACCAGTTTGTTTAATGCCTTAACAGGCTTAAACCATAAAGTTTCAAATTTTCCGGGAACAACTGTAGAGAAAAAAACAGGCTCATTTAAATTAAGTCCTGAAAAAAATGCACATATAATTGATTTGCCTGGAACTTACAGCCTTTACCCTAAAAGTGCTGATGAGTTAGTTACCTATGAAATACTGCGTAATAAGGCCGAAACTAATTACCCTGATTTAGTTGTATTTATTGCCGATGCAAGTAATTTAAAACGCAATTTATTGCTGTTTACACAAGTGGCCGATTTAAAAGTTCCTATAGTTTTGGTTTTAAACATGCTTGATGTAGCCGAACGTAGGGGAATTAAATACGATTTAGCCAAATTAGAAGAAAAACTACAAGTGCCAATTATTAGCATCAATGCCCGAAAAAAAGAAGGCATTGATAAGCTAAAAGAAGTTTTATTAGATGAAAAATTACGTGTAACCGCCAAGTATTTTAGCCTTGATAAAGTAAATCAGCAAATGCTACTCGATTTAAGCAAAATTACCGATAAGCGTAATAAATATGCTGCTTTGCAATATGCAATTAATGCTTCTAGTTTAATAAGTGAAAAAGCTAAGAGATTAACCGAGGTTTTTAAACATTACGAGTTTGATTTGTTGGGTTTTCAGGCTGATGAAGTACTGACACGTTATAAAATTATAGACGAAACAGTTAAGTATGCACGCATAAAAAATACTTCACAACTCAAAGCTTCCATAACTGCTAAAGTTGATAAAGTTTTAACTCATCGTTACTACGGAATTGGTATATTTTTAGTGCTTTTATTGCTGGTTTTTCAGGCCATGTTTAGTTGGAGCGAGTATCCAAAAGATTGGCTGGAAGCGGGCTTGGGTGCATTTACCAATTATGTCGAAAATACATTGCCTGCAGGTGTTCTAAACGATTTGGTAGTTCATGGAATTTTGGCTGGACTTACCGGTGTTTTGGTGTTTTTACCCCAAATTATTTTATTGTTTTTATTCATAGCCATTTTAGAAGATGTTGGTTATATGGCTCGTGTGGGTTTTATAATGGATAGAATTATGCGTCCGTTTGGTATGAATGGAAAATCTATTGTACCATTAATTGGCGGAATGGCTTGCGCTGTGCCTAGTATTATGGCTACCCGAAGCATAGAAAACAAAAAAGAACGCCTAATTACTATTTTGGTTACACCGTTAATGAGTTGTTCTGCTCGTTTACCAGTTTATACTTTGCTAATTGGTATGATGTTAGAAGATTCAGCTAAATGGGGCCCTTTTAATGTTCATGGTTTGGTTTTGATGCTCATGTATTTAATTGGTTTTGGAGCAGCTATTCTAAGTGCGTGGGTTTTTAAGTTATTCATAAAACAAAAAGAAAAAACCTATTTTATTTTAGAATTACCGGGCTATAAAGTTCCTGTGTTTTCTAATTTATTAATTACCATTTATGAAAAAGGAAGTGCTTTTGTATTTGGAGCTGGTAAAATAATCATTGCAGTATCAGTCATTCTGTGGGTTTTGGCTTCTACTGGCCCGCATGCCAATATGCAAATGGTAGAAAATAAATACAGTGCTTTATTACAAAACGATACTTTAACCGAAGCGGCTAAAAAAGAAATTACTTTACAAATGAATGCCCAAAAATTGGAAGCTAGTTATGCAGGCGAATTTGGAAAGTTAATTGAACCTGCCATTCGTCCTTTGGGTTTTGATTGGAAAATAGGAATTGCATTGCTTACATCGCTAGCTGCACGCGAGGTTTTTGTGGGAACTATGAACACTATTTACAGTGTTAACGATGATGGAGACAATAGTTTTGGACACATAAAAACCAAAATGATGGCAGAAATAAATCCCCGAACAGGTAAACCAAGTTATAACACAGCTACCTTTTTATCCCTCATGATTTTTTATGCTTTTGCCATGCAATGTATGAGTACCATAGCAATTGTTAAAAAAGAAACCGATCATATTAAATGGCCAATTATACAGTTCATTTACCTTACAGCTTTGGCATATGGAAGTAGCTTTTTGGTGTTTAATTTGTTCAGTTAATAAGGGCTTCTAGCTTCTAGTGGCTGGCTTCTGGCAGTTTATTACAGTTCATTTTATTCGGTAAAGCTATATCAAGTGTTTAGCGAAGCTTAACTTGTGATGATATATCTATAAAGTTTGTAACTTTGTAACGTGTTACTTCTAAAAGTAAACCGTTATAGGATTTTTTTAAAACTTCACTATTTGAAACAGAAAGTAAATTAATTGAGACAACAAACAAGGATACCATTGATTATAGCTCAATTTATTCGCTTTTATTGAACTATAACAACAAGAATTTTTTGTCAATAAAACTTGTTGCTTTTAACAACTTGTCAAGTTCATCAAAATTTATAAATTTGGACATGCCAAAATCAGTTTTAGTACTAATTTTTATATTATTCAATTGGGTTTTAAATGCTCAAAACCATTTAGTTGGAGTTCAGTTTGGAGTAAACAATACTTATGTTACCGATAAAAATATTTTTGAAGACAAAATAGGTAAAAATGGATTTTCAGGAGGAATAACCTACGAGTATAATTTTAAGAAAAACTTTTCTTTTGGCACTGATTTATTGTATTCGCAAAAAGGCTTTGGTAACTATTATATTTTCGGAGATGTTTTTGATCCAATATCAGGAGGAAATGGAACAAATACTGATAATGGAAACCTTATTTATTTTCAATACGACTATATTACAATACCTGTTAGCCTTTCATATAGAGTTGGTAATAAATATTATTTATTTACCACAGTGGGTTTAGCTCCAAGTTACTTAGTAAGTGCTAAAACTTATTCTGATGGCTCTGATAATGCATTGTATAACAATAATTTAAATAAGCTAGAATTAAGCGCACAAATAGGGCTAGGAGCAGGTTTAAAACTTTATAAAAATTATCATTTGTACGCTTCTGTGCTCAAATTTCAAAGTTTAAATTCGGTTAATAACAGAAACTATTTTATGAGTGGTGAAATTACCAACTATGGTTATAATTTTTCGCTAGGGTTTAAGTACTCAATTGGAAAATAGATTTTTTCGCCATTGTTGGTGTTTTAGCGAAGCGTCACCAACAAGAACTATATTTTTACTCTTTGCCACAACTGAAACTATTCCTTATCAATATAAAATCGTTGAAGCTTAACAAGAAAGTTTTCAGTTAAATATTTTTGTTGCGGTGAAAAATTGAATTATTTACCGCAAATTTGCGGTGAATGTTATTTTCTTTTAGTGAATTGTCACCAACAAGAACTATATTTCTACTTTTGCCATAACTGAAACTATTCTTTATCATTGGATATCTTATTTTAGGATAAAAACCTAATCAATAGAGACATAAACTTACAAATAGAACTATATTTGAAAAATAAATTTTAAGAAAATGAAGTTAATTTTAGATGTAAAAGATGCCAAAGTTCCTTTTGTAATGGAGCTTTTAAAGAATTTTTCTTTTATTAAAGCTAAACCCATTTCTCCTTACAAAGCTGAGGTTTTGGAAAATTTGAACGAAGCTGTAACAGAATTAAACTTAGTAAGTGAAGGAAAGCTAAAAGTCCGTAAAGCCGAAGATTTGTTTAATGAGTTATAATGTTGAAGTGCTTCCTCGTTTTGAGAAAGACTTGAAACGTTTAGTTAAAAAATTCCCATCTCTTAAAAAGGAATTTATAGAGCTAGTGAGTGAATTGAAAGAAAATCCAACCAAAGGAATTTCATTAGGCAATAATTGCTATAAAATAAGGTTAGCAATTGCTTCAAAAGGTAAAGGAAAATCTGGTGGGGCAAGGGTTATTAGTTATCTTAAAATAATTGAAAATACCGTTTTTTTACTAACTATTTTCGATAAATCAGAACAAGAAAGTTTAAGCGATAACGAATTGCTTGAAATATTAAATACCATCAAATAAACCTAAATTTTAGGATAAAAACCTAACCATGAAACGAACACTTGAACTTACGGCTCTTCCTGAGCAATTGAAAACTGACGCAGATGTAAAGCGCGAAATCAGTAAAAATTTTGGTATTCCCATTAATGAAATTAACGGATTTACTTACCTGAAAAAATCGATTGATGCACGTAAAAAACCAGTGAGAGTTAACCTTACTTTATCTGTTTTTGTAAACGAAAATCCAATAAAGGAAACTATTCAATTTGATTTTAAAAATGTAACCAATGCCAAAGAAGTAGCCATTATTGGTGCTGGCCCTGCCGGTTTATTTGCTGCTTTACAATTAATTGAATTGGGTTTAAAACCTGTAATTTTTGAACGTGGTAAAAATGTGCGCGAACGCAGACGTGATTTGGCCAATATTACCAAAAATAATACGGTAAATCCTGAAAGTAATTATTGCTATGGAGAAGGTGGTGCAGGAACTTACAGCGATGGGAAATTATATACGCGTTCTTCCAAACGTGGCGATGTAAATAGAATTTTGAAACTATTGGTTTACCATGGTGCTGACGAAAATATTTTATACGAAAGCCATCCTCATATTGGTACCAATAAATTGCCACATATTATTGAAAAAATTCGCGAAACCATTTTAAGTTGTGGTGGCGAAATTCACTTCAATTCTAAATTGACCGATATAACATTAGATGGTGATAAAATAAAATCAATTGAAATAACTTCAAATTGCTTCGACTCCGCTCAGCAACCAAATTTTCGGTCGTTGAGCGAAGTCGAAACGCAGGGAAATTTGGTTCAATCAACTTCGAACTTCGAACTCCGAACTTTAATTTTAGCTACCGGTCATTCTGCTCGTGATATTTTTGAATTATTGCACCGCAGAAAAATAGCCATTGAAGCTAAGCCTTTTGCTTTAGTTGTTCGCATTGAACATCCTCAAGCACTAATTGATAGCATACAGTATAAATGTGGTGATGAGCGTAATCCATATTTGCCAGCAGCCAGTTATAGTTTGGTAGAACAAGTAAATGGGAGAGGAGTATTTAGTTTTTGTATGTGTCCGGGTGGAATTATAGCACCTGCCATGACCGCTCCTGGAGAAATTGTGGTAAATGGTTGGAGTCCATCAAAGCGTAATAATCCATTTGCCAATTAGGGCATGGTGGTTTCAATAAATGCCGAAGATTTTAAAGCTTTTGAAAAACATGGTCCGTTAGCTGGCATGTATTTTCAAAGCATGGTAGAAAAAAACTGCTTTGAGCAAGGCAATAAAACATTACAAGCACCAGCACAGCGTATGTTAGATTTTGTAAATAACAAAACAAGTAATATTTTGCCCGATAGCAGTTATTTACCAGGAACGGTTAGCCGAAATTTAAGCGAAATATTACCCAATTATGTGGCCAAAAGTTTGCAAGGCGCCATGAAAGCTTTTGGAAAAAAAATGCACGGTTATTTAATCAACGAGGCTATTTTGCTGGCTACCGAAAGCCGTACTTCATCTCCAGTGCGTATACCTAGAAATAAAGAAACTTTTGAGCATATTCAAATAAAAGGTTTGTATCCATGTGCCGAAGGTGCAGGCTACGCAGGCGGAATAGTAAGTGCCGCTATGGATGGCGAAAACTGCGCAAAAGCTATCGCTGGTGTCTCGACTACTCTCGACATGGCAATCAACTAAACTCGAGGTCATTAAGTCAGTTCGAGCGAAGTCTAGAACGATTCAAACAGATTCCGATTACTCATTAAATACCGATGCCTTCGCTCAAAGCGAAGGCATCGGTGAGTGGTAATTTAAAACATCGGTGTTATTTAAAACAATTTCTTAATTATTTGTGTTTTACAAATCATGAAGAACGAATACTTAAAACTTCTGTTGTTTATTTGTCTTATTGCCAATAATTCAAATGTTTATAGTTTTCAAGTTGATTCCATTACAAAACAATGTTATCACAATGAAATAAAATATACCCCCATTATGGTTGATTTTATTTCAAATAATCAAATTGATTCAGTTGAAATGCTCTTTAATAACATGCCTAAAATGTGCGAAACACAAGGCTGGAATCAACTCATTAACTTATTTTTGATTTGCGTAAAACATCCTGAAAAAATTGATTATTTGAATGAAAACGAAATGGATTTTATAGTTGATTACACATACTGTGTAAGATATAATCAGTTTAAATATCAACCTAAAGATACCATTTATTATGCGTATTATTTAATGCCTACTTTCAATGATTTGCAACAAGCTGTTTTTAAATATTTAACCACTTTTTTTGAAACTATTCCAATAGGAACCAAACAGCGAAGTCTTGTAGGTACTTTAATCAATAAAAACAATTCATTTTTCGAAGAATTAAAAGCTTCAAACCATAATGATGGAACTTCAACAACTTATTCAAGTTACTTATTGAGTAAAGAAAAATTAAATAATGCAAAACATTTATTTTTACATTTAAATACCAGTTATTCTATCAATAATCAAATAGGCAATGCACTAGTTTTTGAATACCTTGGAATTGAATTTATTGAACCTAAAATGATGACAGGTATCTCGCTTGGAGCAGGACCAAACACGGCCAATCCCAATTTTTTAATAAACTATAACACTGAAATTGTGATACCACAAAAATCGGTTATCATTTCAGCTACATTTTGGGCAAATTATATTTTAACAAATAAGGGTAAAATTAAGCCTTATATAGGAGGAGGTGTTTCCATGTTTGAGTGGCAACATGTTACACCTAAAATTAATGGAAAATCAGAAACATTGTCAATTTTTGGAGGGCAAGTTTATCCTGAATTTGGTTTTTTAATAGGTAAAAAACCAAACTATTGGCTCAAAGTTCATGGCTCTTATAGATATACTAGATATACCGCAGATTATTGGGGTGATAGTTGGGATAATGATTCAACCTTTGGACACAATATAAAAACCAATGATATTAGAATTGGAGTTACTATTTTGATCAATTTATTACCTGAGTTCAAACAAAAAGGAAAAATAATTGGGTTAAATTAAAATAGGTTTGTAATACCCGCACCTCTTAAACTTATCATTGAAATTCAATTCTTTTAATTATAATTGACTGCTTATTTTTTAGTCAATTTATTAATGAACAAAAAACTCAATTTATTAGATAGCATCATGCTCATTATGGGAAGTATGATTGGCTCAGGCATTTTTATAGTTTCGGCTGGCATGCTGCGTGAGTTAGGAAGTCCAACTATGCTAATTTTAGCTTGGTTAGTTACAGCAGCTTTAACGCTAATGGCAGCATTAAGCTATGGCGAATTAGCGGCTTTAATGCCCAAAGCGGGCGGACAATATGTTTATTTAAAAGAAGCGTACTCGCCTTTGTTTGGATTTTTATATGGTTGGACTTTATTTGCCATTATTCAAACAGGAACCATTGCGGCTGTAGCTGTTGGTTTTGCTAAATTTACTGGTGTAATTTTTCCGTTTTTTAGCGAAAAGAATATTTTATTCTCCCTACAATTTTCTAGCAATTTTACTTTAAATATCAGTGCTGCGCAATTATTAGGTATTGGGCTAATTGCCTTGTTAACAGTATTTAACTTTGGCAAAGTAAAAAATGCAGCTTTGCTTCAAAACATTTTTACTATTGGTAAAATTGGCTCGTTGTTATTCATCATTTTTGCTGGATTGTACTTTATTTTAACTAATCATAATACAACAAACTTATCTACTCCATTAACTCAATCAACCCAATTAACGCCACCATACTTTAACATTGGTATTTTTTCTGCTGCATTGGTAGGTTCTATATTTAGTGCCGATGCTTGGAATAA
>JBGSBN010000060.1:0-16941 GCA_041730515.1 Methylacidiphilales bacterium
CGCAAAATTTGCAGCCCAATCTAATTTAGGGTCAGCAGCTATGTGCTCATTGTTTTTATAAGTTCTACGGTAAATATATGCAGCTACTATTGGCAAACGTGATAATAAGGTGCAAACATCCTCGTAGGTATAATCCCAATAATCTTTTTTGTTGATTCCGTCTTTATATGCCTTTGCAAATACTGAATCAGTTTGTAACGCATTAATTGCAATTGAAAAATGAGTCATTGGGTGAGTAGTAATAGGCATGGCATCTAAAGTAGCAAAAACATGTGCAGGAACTTCTGCACGTTTGGCCCAATTTGCTTGAATGTCTAACACATCATCATAAGTTGGCAATTCGCCTAAAAGCATTAAATAGAACAAACCTTCTGGAAGTGGTTCTGTTCCACCTGGAACCTTTGGTAATAACTGTCTTAATTCTGGAATGGTGTAACCACGGAAACGGATTCCTTCGTTTGAGTCTAATAAAGAAGTTTCTGTTAATAAGCCTATTATACCTTTTTGTCCGGCATATACATCTTCTACTGTAAAATTACCAAGTACTACATCGCCATTTTCTTTTACAAAATTTCTAATTTCTACTGCTAGTGGAAGTGCTTTATCAGCAAATTTTTTCTTTAAATTACCCATTTTTATTAGTATGATGTGATTGCCATTCAGGCATGATATATTTTTTAACCGTTCGAAATTACTATTTGTTTTCTATCAAGCAAAAAATATGAACAAATATTTCGTTTTTTGATGTTTATCATTGATTATTGACTACCACCATGATTTCCCTCAGTTATTACTGTTCCTTCAGTATCTATAATTTCTAGCTTTCCGTCAAGTTTTACAATAGCTCTGCCATTTTTAAATGGCCCTATATAATCAAATTTACATTCAATTATTTCTTCTCCTTGATCGTTTATAAATCCAAATTTTCCATTTCGTTGTACTTTGGCTATGCCTCTTTCAAACGGATAAATTTCTTGGTATTTGCAAGGAATAAATTCCTCTCCTTCCATGTTTATAAATCCATATTTGCCATTTTTAAACACTTTGGCTTTACCTTTTATAAATGGATAAATGGCATCGTAACCTTTGGCAACAGCTTTTTTCTTTGGTTGTGCTTGGCCGCTTAATATGGCTACTACTAATATTGTTATTAAAAAAAATAATTTTTTCATAAGGAGGGCGAATATGGTAAATTGTTTTAAATTTTCAAAGTAATCACTGATTTAAGTTGATTTGGTCTAGTTTACTAAGCAAAAACTCAAATTCTGAGTCAGTTATATTTAAGTGCAGCACAAATCTAACTAAATTATTTCCCATACTTACTGCATTGATTTCATTTTCTTTTAAATTCTCAATCAATTGGGCTGTACTAATAATTTTACTGTTTACTTTAAAAATAACAATATTGGTTTCTACCGGATAAATATTTTCAACAAACAAACTGTTTTGCAAAACGCTTGCCAAACTTTTAGCTCTTTCGTGATCTATTTTTAAACGTTCCACATTATTTTGCAAAGCATAAATACCGGCTGCTGCTATAAATCCTGCCTGACGCATTCCGCCTCCCATGGCTTTTCTAATTCTAGTGGCTTTAGCTATGTGTTCTTTACTGCCTAGTAAAAGTGAGCCAACCGGAGCACCTAATCCTTTGCTCAAACAAATAGAAATGGTATCGAATAGTTGCCCATATTTTTTGGGTGATTGGTTTTTGGCTACTAAGGCATTGAACAATCGGGCTCCATCTAAATGAAGTGCCATGTTATTATTTTGACAAACAGCTTTAATTTTTATTATTTCATCAATTTCCCAACAAGCACCACCGCCTTTATTCACCGTGTTCTCAATACTTACCAAACTGCTAATTGGAAAATGAATATTATTTTTATCGTTGATGTTTTCCAAAACTTGTTCTGCTGTAAATCTGCCCAAATTTCCTTCGAGCAATCTAACAGAAGCGCCCGAGTTGGACGCAATTCCTCCACCTTCGTACAAATAAATATGTGATAGTTTATCACAAATAACTTCATCGCCAGGTTTTGTATGTAGTTTTATAGCTATTTGATTGGTTTGCGTTCCGCTTGCGCAATACAAGGCTGCCTCCATTCCAAACATATCGGCTGCAAAACTTTGAAGTTCATTTACAGTTGGGTCTTCACCAAATACATCATCGCCAACTTGCGCCTCCACCATGGCTTGTAGCATTTCTGGGCTAGGTTTGGTAACGGTATCGCTTCTTAAATCAATCATACTTAATGTTTCGGTTTTTATTGCAAAGCAATTAATAATTATTTTATTTAATATGAACACTTAAAATTCCTAATTAATAGCATAAAATAGTTATCGTTTTTTTAAAATTGTATAAAATATTGCAAAGCAAAATTATACCGCTCACAAACAATAGATCCTATCATTTTTTCTTCCTTGTACTTCAGCGGTATTTATTTCCGATGTTTCGGAATAAATTCAAAAAATTACTTACGGTTATTTTTTGAATACAATTGATATATATTGCACTAATAAATTAGATACAACTATATTGATGGAACCAATTATTAGCTTAAAAAATGTGTTTAAAAACTATGGCACAAAACAGGTTTTAAAAGGAATAAATTTAGACATTTATGCAGGGCAAGTAATTGGCTATATTGGTCCAAATGGGGCAGGAAAAAGCACTACTGTAAAAATTTTGTGTGGATTAATTGCCGATTTTGATGGTGAAGTATTGGTAGGTGGATTGGATATAAAAAAAGATGCATTGACTATTAAAAGCAAAATTGGTTATGTGCCCGAATTGGCCGAACTGTATGATGTACTAACACCCATTGAGTTTTTAAATTTAATGGCACAACTGTACGAAATGGATGAACAATTGGCTGCTGAAAGAATGAACAAAATGCTTACTGCTTTTGGGTTGGAAGCCGTTATGAACCAACGTATGGATACTTTTAGCAAAGGTATGCGCCAAAAGGTACTCATTATTTCGGGTTTGCTACATAATCCTGATATTATTATCTTAGATGAACCACTAAGTGGATTAGATGCCAATAGTGTGATTACGGTTAAAGAATTAATTAGTAAATTGGCTAAAGATGGAAAAACCATTTTTTATTGTAGCCACATGATGGATGTAGTGGAAAAGGTAAGTGATAGAATTGTGTTAATTAATAATGGAACAGTTATAGCCGATGGTAGTTTTGAAGAATTAAAACAACAGCAAGGTAACCAAAGTTTGGAGCAAATATTTGCGGTGCTAACACAAGGTTCAAGTACTAACGATGCTTCCGATCAATTAATGAATGCTTTTAGTAATTAATCCATTTTATTGATGAATTTTATAGATAAATTTTTAGTAAAATTAGTGCTTTTGCCAACCTCGTTTTACCAAAGTTTAGGTATTAATACCTTGCAGTTAAAAGCCATTTTACAAACCAAAATAATACTTGGCGATAGAACACCAACAGGCATAAGAGCCATCAAACGTGCCAATCAAAAAAAGCCTACTTCTGGGGTAAGTTTTTCGCAGTTATTGATGTCGGTATTTTTAGGATTAATTTTTATGACCTCGTTTTTTATTGGTCAGAATTACGAAACTAAATTAACACTTTATTTTTCTATGTTTATGTTCATTTTGGCTTCTACCTTAATGGCCGATTTTACTACTGTGTTAATTGATGTGCGCGATAATTTTATTATACTTCCTAAACCTGTTAGTGATATTACTTTTTTAACATCAAGATTGCTTTATATAATTATTTATATTTTTAAAACAGCCATTCCTATGACTTTGATAGGTATGGTTTTTATTGGTTATTTTGTTGGAATATGGCCATTGATTGTTTTTATATTAATGGTTTTATTGGTTACTTTATTTACTGTTTTTTTAATTAATGCGGCTTATATTTTTGTGTTAAAAGTTACCACACCCCAAAAGTTTAAAACCATTATTACCTATTTTCAAATTGCTTTAGCAGTGTTAATTTATGCTAGCTATCAAATTATTCCACGTTTAATTAGCAAATCGCAAATGGCTGGTTTCGATATTAACCAAAGCAGTTTTATTTTTTTAGCTCCTCCTTATTGGTTTGCTTGTGCTTGGCAATATTTAACCACTTTTAGTGGTGGTTTTACCATGGTGTTTTATACTGTTTTAAGTATATCGGTTCCCTTTGTAAGTATATGGTTTGTGGTTAAATACTTGGCACCTTCGTTTAATCAAAAATTGGCTATGATTACCAATAGTAGCGATGAACAACCTGTAAAATCAACCAATAAAAAATCCGCAAAAAAAGGTTGGGCATTGATTGAAAAAGTAAGCAATTGGGTAACCCAAAATGGGGCTGAAAGGGTAGGTTTTATGCTTACATGGAAAATGACTAGCCGTAGTCGCGATTTTAAAATGAAGGTGTATCCATCATTAGGATATTTAGCTGTTTATTTGGTGCTGATGTTGCTAAATAATAAAGGCGAAAAAGCGGGTTTTGAATTACCTCCAGCCGATTCTTTTGTATATATTTTTGTGGTGTATTTTAGCAATTTTGTATTAATTACCGCTTTGGGTTATTTAATTTATAGCGAAAAATATAAAGCCGCTTGGCTGTATTATATTCCCCCAGTTGATAAGCCCGGAAAGTTTATTTTAGGCTCGGTAAAGTCAATTTTATTTAAGTTTTATGCACCTTTGGTAATAGCCATTTTAGTGGGTGCTTATTTTTTATTAGGAGCAGCGGCATTGCCTAATTTTATTTTGGGTGTTTGTAACCAAGCATTGATTATTTTAACCATAGCTTATATTACCATTAACCAAATGCCCTTTTCGGTTTTGGCTGGCAATAAAACCAAAGGCAGTAGTGTTGTAAAAGGATTGTTTACCATGTTGATACCCGTTTCTGTAGGGTTTGTGCATTACTTAATTCGCAGTTTTATGCCTGTGGTAGTATTATTAACTGTACTTTCGTGCATAGCAATTTGGATGATAATGGACTCGATAAAAAACAAAAATTGGGAGCAAATAAAAGTGCAAGAGGATTGGTAGGCTGCGGTTAATTAGCTTCTAGCCTTTGGCCTCTGGCTTCTGGGAGATGGTTGATAGATAAAATTTGAAATTATTGTTTATTCAACACTTTTACTCCGCAATCAACAATTCGCACTCCGCATTTCGTAATGCTGCAAGCATCTTCTTGGCTATAAATGATTGCTTGCCATTAGCTAACTTGGTTGTCACATTAAGGAGATGTGCTGCATGACGAAAGTATTTATTTTTAAAATTGTTGATGGAAAAAATAGAAGAAGAATATCGAAAATGTGCGGTAACAATTCCCCCTTGTGAGTTGGATTTGTGGTTGAGAGAAGGGGGTGAGGGGGGTGTTATGTTATTAAAAATTCAATAGTTCACTTTCTAAATCAGGGTCATGCTGCAAGCATCTTTCTGGCTATAAATGATTTCTTGCCATTAGCTAACTTGGTTGCCACATTAAGGTGATGCGTTGCATGACGAAAGTATTTATTTTAAAAATTGTTGATGGGAAAAATAGAAGAAGAATATTGAAAAAGTGCGGGAACATTTCCCCCTTGTGAGTTGGATTTGTGGGTGAGAGAAGGGGGTGAGGGGGATGTTATGTTATTAAAAATTCAATAGTTCACTTTCTAAATCAGGGTCATGCTATAAGCATTTTCTTAGCTGTAAATAATCATTTGCCATTAGCTAACTTGATTAACACACTAAGGAGATGCGCTGCATGACGAATGCTTTACTTGTTTTAAAATAGTTGATAGAAAAATCAGAAGAATGTCGAAAACGTGCGGGATAACTTTGTCAAAGTTTTAAACTTTGACAAAGCTTTTATGTTAATAAAGCGATTCGAATGGTCGCTTTTTTTATGGGTTTTAAAGCTATTGCAGGCTTCATTCTTTCCACTATTTAGAATGTTGGCAATCAAGACAACACAGGATTAAATCGCTGCTACACTTCGTTCCACACGTTTAATCCTTATATGTTAGCAGTTGTGTTTCTTTCGTTCATAGTTTCAAGTCGTAAATTTGGTCTTGATCAACATTGTATTGCACAGACCACCAGCATTCTTTCGTGTTGTCTTTTGTGTAATCAACTTTCTTCCATTCGTCTTGTCCACCGCAACGGACAAACACAAACTCAATTTTTATTATTTGTTCTCCTTCGATACTTGTCCGTCCGAAGTAACGTCTTTTATAATATTTCAACTGGTTTTGTAGAGGCACTTTTCCGTCAAGACTATTTACAAAAATTGTTTCGTTGGACTTTGTTTTCGCCTCTAAATATTCATGTAGTTTTTTTTCAGCTTCGTCAATTTGAGACGTTGTCGGTTTAAATCCTATGTCCTTGTCACGGGTGTCACTTTCAAAAACAATAAAGTCTTGAGTGAACCTTCTATCTGAATTATTGCAACAAATCAGAAATAATATTGTTAATATAAAGATTGTCTGTTTTAACATAATTGTTAACTTATATAAGCCTATCTCCCCACTTTTGGGTAGATACACGCTACTAGTTGCGTTTTTTTGTT
This sequence comes from Methylacidiphilales bacterium, assembly GCA_041730515.1. GTDB lineage: Bacteria > Bacteroidota > Bacteroidia > UKL13-3 > UKL13-3 > JAAFJM01. The sequence continues at coordinate 6,540 of JBGSBN010000060.1, forward strand.
GTACAATAATAAGTTTTTCAGTACAAGTTTATTAAAAAATTTGAAGTTTAGACTGCTTTTACACCAAGCGTATTAATTTATTGTTTACAGCAAGTGTTACTCCATGGTGGTTTAGCCTTGATATGTCTGTTCAAATTTTTCAAAACTGTCACGGCCAAAGTAAGATTGCGTTATTTTTCCTAAATTTATTGAAAATATTTCGCCCCACCCTTCAAAAAGTTGTCCAAAATTTGTCTTTTGAAACTCTAAACTAATTCCGTCATGATCTAGCACAATTATTTGTCCTTGGTAGTTTGATTTGTAGAGCATATCTAAAGTATTATAAATATTAGACAATCCTCTTCCACTCCAAAAGGAGTAAATAATAAGAATTCCTTTTGAAATATTTGTAAGGTCGAGTACTGTTGCTGTTTCAAATACAGAAACATTATTTCGAAATTGTCCAAGCTTGTTTTTGATACAGCTTTCTATTTCTTCTTTTGGTGTCATTGTATAACTTATATATACCCCCAACTTTATCAGGCCTATCTCCCCACTTTTGGGCAGATATGCGCTACTCAGCACTTTTTTTGTTTTACAATAATAACTTTTTTAGTATAAGTTTATTAAAATTTTGCCACTTTTACTAATTTTTCTTAAAGGCGAGAACGCCTGCAACGGCTGAATAACAAACTTACAAGCCCTGAAAGGGCGTAATATAACAACATAGGGTTCAGCCCTATGTTAATAAAGCTAATGGAAAGACGTTAACAACACAAAGGAAGATGCCTCCGGCATGACGAGTCGGGAATTGCTGGTGGTTTCAATAAGTAATGGGCAATTGAGAATTGAGAATTGAGAAATGGGAATTGAGAAACATCGAATAACGAATAACGAACAAAAAAACCCGTAACCCGCAACTATTAATTCACAACAACGAACATCGAACAACAAACCTTTTTTCAAAATAGTGTTTTGCTCTTCTAATATTTTTTGCTTATTTGCCATTATGCAATTTAAATCTATTGTAGGACAAAAAGCCCTCATAAGCAAGCTAATACAAACCACCAAAGATGGTAGAATTAGTCATGCGCAATTATTTTTGGGAGCCGAAGGAAGCGGAAATTTAGCTTTAGCCATTGCCTATGCACAATATGTAAATTGTTTAACTCCAACTGATACCGATAGTTGTGGTGTTTGCGCAAGTTGCATTAAATACCAAAAATACATTCATCCTGATTTGCATTTTACCTACCCAACTATATCGCCAACCAAGGTAAGTATTGATGTTTTGGCCGATTTTAGAGAAGCCTTGATAGCAAATCCTTATATGAACGACTTTGATTGGCTTTGCAATTTAGACAGTGCTGGAAATAAACAAGGAAATATTACTGCCGAAGAATGCCGCGATATAATTAGAAAATTAGGCTTAAAAGCTTACGAAGCCAAATATAAAACGCTTATTATTTGGATGCCTGAATACATGAAAACTGAAGGCAATATTTTACTAAAATTATTAGAAGAACCACCTGAAAACACGTTGATTATTTTGGTGGCTAACGATAGCGAAAAAGTATTGGCTACCATTTTATCGCGTACGCAATTGGTAAAAGTTCCAAAAGTTTTAGATGAAGATATTGAACAAAGTTTAGTTCAAAATCATCAAATAGAGGCAGAAAAAGCACAAGCCATAGCCCGATTGGTAAGTGGTAATTACAATTTAGCTTTAAGCTTAATTGATATAGAACATGGCGATTATTTAGGAATGTTTATAGAATGGATGCGTAAATCGTTTAGCTATAACAAGCCGTTGCAACTAGGTCAGCCCGATGAGCTTACTGCCATTATTGAAAAACTTTCCATGGTAGGTAGAGAGCAGGTAAAAAGTTTTTTAACTTATAGCAGTCAAATGATTAGGTCGGCATTTATTTACAAATATGGCCACCCATCGTTGCGTAAAAATACCGAAGCCGAGTTGGCTTTTTTAAATCAATTCAGTGCAGTATTCACACCCAATAACCTAAGTTTAATTACTACTGCTATTGATGAAGCCATTTTTCATGTAGAACGAAATGCAAGTGTAAAAATTATGTATTTAAATCTTTCTATGTATATTGGCAAACAATTACAAATGGCAACAGTAAAGAAATAGATACTTTTGCATTTTTGTAATATCAAAAAAAATTGACTTTTTTTCCAATGGAAATAGGGTCGAAAACTAAATTTTTAATTGTTAAATTATTTTAAAAAAATAAATATAAATGGGATGTTCAAGCGGAGGATGCAGCACTGGTGGTTGCTCAAGCGGAGGGTGTAGCACCGGAGGGTGCAATAAATTAAATACGTACGATTGGTTAAGTGAGCTAGTAATGCCACCTCATACTCAATTGTTTAATATAGTTGAAGTTAGTTTTAAAGGTACTAGAAAAGAGTATTATAAAAATACCAATAACCTAGATATTACCAATGGCGATACGGTGGTGGTGGAATTAGAAAACGGATACGATATTGGTAAAGTAAATTTAAAAGGTGAATTAGTGAAACTTCAGCTTAAAAAAGCTGGTCTTTCGCCCGAAAGCGAGCACATTAAACGTGTGTTACGCAGAGCCAATGAGGCCGATATTGCAAGGCATAAAGAAAACAAGGAATTGGAAATTCCAACCATGTTTAAAGCCAGAACACATGCTTTGCAATTGGGTTTAAATATGAAACTAAGCGATGTAGAATACCAAGGAGATAGGCGAAAAGCTACCTTTTATTATACAGCCGAAGATCGTGTAGATTTTAGAGAGTTAATTAAAAAACTAGCCGATGAGTTCAAAGTAAGGATTGAAATGAAACAAATTGGCTACCGTCAAGAGGCAGGTAGGCTTGGTGCTATTGGTAGCTGTGGCCGCGAGTTGTGTTGCAGTACTTGGCTTACCGATTTTAAAATGGTTCATATCAATGCTGCTCGTTACCAAAATTTATCTATTAATCAACTTAAACTTTCAGGACAATGTGGTAAGTTAAAATGCTGTTTGAATTTTGAGTTAGATGTATACCAAGAATCGTTAAAAGATTTTCCGGATAAAGAAAATAACATATTGGAATTTGCTGGCGATGTACGTTTTCGCCAAGTTAAGAGCGATATTTTAAAACGTGTATTGTTTTTTGCGCCAATGGGCGAAATTGCTGGTGAGTGGATTGAACTTGGGGTAGATAAAGTAAATGAATATTTGGCCTTGAACAAAGATGGTGTTAAGCCGGAATTGATTATTAAACCTAAAGCCGAACCTAAAAAAGTAATTGAGCTTGATTTTAAAAACGACATGGGAATGGATAGCCTTACTCGTTTAGATGATAAAGACAGAAAGCGCAATAACAATAACCGAAATAAAAATAATAACCGAAACAATGCTAACCGAAATGCAAATGCTGATGGTAAGCCGCAAAATGTTAACAATAACCGACCTCAACAACCAAGGCCGGCTAATAATAACACTAATGCCAAACCGGTAAATAATAACCCAAGACCGCAGCAACCAAATAGGCCAAACAACGCCAATAAACCTGCCGAGGAAAGGATTCCAAATAATAATATTAAACCAGCAACTGAAGGAGGCGAAAAACCTCAGAATAACAAGCCTAGATTTAATAAAAATAGAAATAACCAAAACAGACCAAATACACCAAAACCTAATGATAAGAAAGAGTAAATCTGTTTTTTCAATAATTGCACTGTTATTTGTAGTTTGTAGTTTTCAATCGTGTGTGGAACCGCCCATTTTTGATGAAAATAAGGACATAACTGAGCATAATTGGGATTATAAAAATCCGGTTTCGTTTGATATAAATATTACCGATACTACTAAGTATTGTAATGTGTTTGTAAACCTACGCATTACGGGCGATTATAAATACAGTAATATGTTTATGTGGATTTCAGAAACATTGCCCGATAAATCGACCAAAAAGGAACGAATGGAATTTACCCTGCAAGATGAAAGAGGTAAATGGTATGGAAAAGGTTTAGGCGATATTTACGAGTACCAATTGCAGTATAAACCACGTATTAAATTTAAACAAAAAGGTATTTATACTTTTAGTTTAGAACAAAATATGCGTGATGAAGTATTAGCTAATGTGGTTAGTGCAGGCTTTAGGGTAGAGTTTTGGAACGAAAAATCGAAAGCTTGGTAACAGTTTTTTTGATTAAGTGTTTAACTTATTAATATAAAAAAAGTCGAAAGCTAACCTTTCGACTTTTTTTTATTTTTTGTTATGATGATAAATATTTTTTTGACTTATTTGCTTTGAATCCAATTATACCAATCTAAAGCTACTTTATCCCAGTTAAAATCATCGTAATTTATTTCCCCATTATCTTTCTTGCCAAAATAGTTATGGTCCAAACCTACGTATGCTTTAAAATTAAAATTATTCTTTTTTTGCCTTATCATTTCAACTTGCAAGTAATCATTATAAGGAGCATTATAATCATTTGTTCCATAGCAAACCAAAACCGGAATTTGTAATTTTCTTAAATAGTCAATGGGCGGAATTGAAAAAACATAAGTGGATTTATAAGTATCTCCATCCGAATCATCCATATTGTTACTGTCATTCACCACCATTTCCCAACTTTGAATAATTTGTTCGCCATATCTGGTAGAATCGGTATTTGATTCTAACTTCCTGTATTCTTGAAGCATACTCATAATTTGCCCAAACGGGTTTGTACTTGCAAATATTAAATGCGTAACTTTCTTCGAAATACTTGCCATTTTTGAAGCTATTGCTCCTCCTTGCGAATGTCCGGCAACGACTAGTTTTTGTTTGCTTACCATTTTTTGATTTTGTAAAAAATCAATTACAAACAAATTTCTGTTTACATAATAATCCAATAAATTTCTTTTAGAATAGGCTGATGGAAATTTGTTGGTTAATGGATCAAAATAACAAAAGTTGTCTTTTAATTTACTTGCCTCAACAATTAAAGGAATAGAAGGTTTGCTGATAATTACCAAATGATATTTAGAAATGATGCTGTCTGTATTAAATGGAAAAACACCATAAATATTATTATCTACAGTTTTTATTAATGGTTGCGGTAAACTTCCTTGACAGAAGAAAAATAAGGGTTTAACTACATTTTCTTCCCCTTTTTTTGATTGAAGTAAAATATCAACTGTATCGCCTTTGTATTTAATTTGGTAATGTTGAAAGCCAAAATCTTTCGGTTTTTTCACCTGAGCACTTCCATTTATAAATGAAATAAGTAATATGATGCTAACAACTGTTTTCATTGTTAATTTTTTTATACAAGTATAAAAATTTGCAGGCATAAAAAAAGTCGAAAGTTTACTTTCGACTTTTTTTGTTTGTTATAAGTTCTAGTTACGCAAAAGCATTTTCACCAGTAATATCTAATCCAGTAATTAATAAATGAATATCGTGTGTTCCTTCGTAAGTAACAACCGATTCTAAGTTCATCATGTGGCGCATAATTGGATACTCGCCAGTAATGCCCATTCCGCCTAACATTTGGCGTGCATTGCGTGCTACGTTCAATGCCAAATCAACATTGTTACGTTTAGCCATACTAATTTGTGCAGGTGTAGCGCGGCCTTCGTTCATTAACATTCCTAATCGCCAAGTTAATAATTGAGCTTTGGTAATTTCAGTTATCATTTCTGCTAACTTTTTTTGTTGTAATTGGAAACCAGCAATGGGTTTACCAAACTGAATACGCTCTTTGCTGTAACGCAATGCGGTATCGTAACAATCCATAGCTGCGCCTAAAGCACCCCAACTAATTCCGTATCGAGCAGAATTTAAACAAGTCAATGGCCCTTTTAAACCTTCAACACCTGGTAAAATATTTTCAATAGGAACCAATACATCGTTAAACACTAACTCGCCAGTGGCGCTAGCACGTAAGCTCCATTTGTTATGTGTTTCAGGAGTGGTAAAACCTTCCATACCGCGTTCCACAATTATTCCTTTTATTTTCCCCAATTCGTTTTTAGCCCAAACCACAGCAACATCGGCATAAGGTGAATTTGAAATCCACATTTTTGCACCATTTAAAATAACGTGTTTACCATCGCCAGCAGGTTTAAAATTAGTAGTCATTCCACCTGGATCAGAACCATGGTTAGGCTCTGTTAATCCAAAACAACCTAACATATCGCCTTTGGCTAATTTAGGTAAATATTTATGTTTTTGCTCTTCGCTACCAAATTTGTAAATAGGATACATAACCAAACTACCTTGAACCGAAGCAGTAGAACGAACGCCCGAATCGCAACGCTCTAATTCTTGCATCATTAATCCATAGGTAATATAATCCATTCCACCACAACCATATTCTACTGGCAATTGCGGAGCATAGCAACCTAAATCGCCTAATTGTTTTACCATAAAAAGTGGGAAAACTGCTTTTTGAGCCACATCTTCAATAATTGGCGAAAGTTCTTTTTTTACATAATCGCGCACTGCGCTGCGAATTAACTTATGTTCTTCACTCAATAATTCATCCAATAAATAATAATCTGGATGGTTGTAAACATCTTGCTTGTTAGCTTTTGTGAATTCTTGTGCGTTTGTAGTCATGTTTTTTATAGTTTAAACCAATGGTTTTTTATTTCCACGGCTTTTTATTATGCTGCGAAAATAGTTTTTTTGTTTATTATTATTACAACCTATGAAAGTACAAACTTGTTTAGAAAACCTCGAATTTTTTGCCTACCACGGAATGTACGATTTTGAAAAGGTAAAAGGCGGTAAATTTAGGGTTGAAATTATTTTAACTGAAAATAAACCAAACGATGCTTTAATGGAAAAGTTATCGGATATTATTGATTATGAGCAAGTTTTAAAAATAGTAAAAGCCGAGATGGAAAACCCAAGAGATTTTATTGAAACGGTGGCTCAAAGCATTTTCAATCAACTAAAAACTGACTACAATCATTTAGAAAACATTAGTGTTAAAATAACCAAATATAACCCCGCAGGCAAGTTTGATGGCGGAAATGCAAGTGTGGTTTTGAGTTTGTAGAGGGATTGTTGGATGGCTAGATTGCTGAATTGTTAATTTGTAGATTTTCTATAAAATAAATTTTGCTCCCGCAAGTGTTTATCACGCGCAGCGTGAGTCACTTGTGGGAATAAGTAGGCAAAGTTTGTAACTTTGCTATAACCAAATCATAAAATTAAAATGAGCCGTGCTTATAAATTTCAAAGCTCCCGCAAGTGTTAATCACGCGCAGCGTGAGTCACTTGTGGGAATAAGTAAGCAAAGTTTATAACGTTGCTATAACCATATCTTAAAACTAAAATGAGCCGTGCTTATAAATTTCAAAGCTCCCGCAAGTGTTTTTCACTTGTGGGAATAAGTAGGCAAAGTTTGTAACTTTGCTATAACCATATCTTAAAATTAAAATGAGCCGTGCTTATAAATTTCATGACCCAGATGGATTGTACTTTGTGACATTTGCCACCATTGGTTGGATTGATGTATTTACAAGACAAGAGTATAAAAATATTTTGTTAGAAAGCATACAATTTTGCCAAACAATCAAAGGTTTAGATTTAAATGCATGGTGTTTAATGACCAATCACCTCCATTTTATTGGTAGTGCCAGAGAAGGATTTTTAATGTCGAACATATTGCGTGATATGAAAAAGTTTACCAGCAAAAAGATAGTTGATGCCATTGCAAATAATGAACAAGAATCGAGAAGAGAATGGATGTTAGCCATTTTCAAAAATGCTGGAAATTACAATATTAATAATAAAGACTTTCAGTTTTGGCAGCAGGATAACAGACCAATTGAACTTTGGAGTAATGAAGCTATTCAACAAAAACTCACTTATATCCATAATAACCCGGCAGCAACGGCCTTGGTAGATGAACCTTGGCATTGGAAATACAGCAGTGCCATAGATTATGCTGGAGGTAAAGGTTTGCTTGATTTGATAATGATTTAGATTAAAGCTACAAACTTTAATTATTTAGCCTCACAAGTGACTCACGCTTTGCGTGATTAACACTTGCGAGAGCTGGCTTTAATGCAAACAGTTTTTGAAATATTTTATCCAACTAAAAACTATTAATTTATCTTCTTTTTTAACTTGTTCTCTGTTTAAGTAAAATAACATTGGAGTATAGCTTTTAAAATTAAAATTACTCACCAGTAAATTTTTACCAGAATCTAAATGTAATAAAATACCATATTTAGTTGACCTACGTGAATAAATTTGAACTGAACTATAACTAATTATGTTCTCTAATTTTAAAGTAGTGAATCTTCTTTTAAAATAATGAAGCGTAATAGTATTATTCTCTTCATTTATAAAAACCGCCAAAGGAAGCAATAAAAATGTTATTGTAAAAAACAGTATTATCCAAAAACAAAATAATAATACTACGACAAAAAATACATATGATATGGGCATATAAAAATTTGCATATAAAGCAAAAAGTATTGGCATTGCCAGCACCATAACAACAAATGTTAGTCTAGAAAACAAATACCATTTGCTGGTTTTTATTACAATTTCCATTGTTTTGTAGTTTTAGAGTAGTACATGTATTCTTTAAATTTCATATTTTTATTATAGAACTTGTAAGAGATTTTTAGGAATAGAATAAAATTTATTTTAAACAAACTCACTTAAATCAGATACTTTTTCTAAAATTTTAGGTAAGTTATCTGTTAAACCTTTTTCTATTAATTTTTGAGATATTTGGCCAAACCATTTGAATATTTTATTTCCAAGATTCGTAGATTCACCCTTATCTGTTTTACTTTTAGAAATAATATTATCTAATTCGTTGATTTGTGAATTTTCTATACCAAGATCTTTTAAGTTCTTATAAATTTCTTCTATTTTGTTGTTATTTATTACGCTTGAATTATTATTACCAACAATTACATTAACTGAAGCGCCCTCTTTTGCATTGATACTTATTGAACTTAATGATTTGTCTGTAAATGAATTACTGTCAAGTAGCTTTATAAATTCTATAGCAACATTCACTTCACTAAGCAAAGGTTCAAAATGACTTGGATAGTAAATCTCGGTTCCAATTTCATGTGAGCTATAATTTTGCGCAATATCTGGAGTAGGCAATTCCATACTTCTCAAATCTTCAAAATGTTCATTGTCATACTTTATAAGTTCCAATCTAATAAAATTGTATTCATTCCAAAAAAAAATTACTTCACTGTTTTTAGCCTTATAACCATAAAAACCATCTTTAATGAAACTTTGCAAATCAATTTTAAGTCTTTCAAGTCTAATTTTTGCCTTTTCAATCTTCATTTGAGTATATTTTTTAATTCTTCAAACCTATTCTATTTCTAAAAAAAACAGTAAAATAAAACTAACTTTTTAAATCCCCAATTTTAGAATACAAATATTAACAACGAAAGTATTTATCATTGTTAACTTGAGAGCATAAGAATTTACAATTACTGATTTTGTTACTTCATTAATTAACCACTCAAAAAATGAAATGTGTGGTTTCTAAAAAATCAAAACAAATTCAAACTTAAAACAATAAACTTTTTAAGCTAAACTGAACCAATCATATTAAATATTTCAGAATTTATAGTTGCCGAGTTATTTTATTAAAAACTTTCTGTTAACTGAATTTTATTAAATAATTAGCTTACTAAATTTAGACAATTTCGGCACGGTATTTATTTTTGGCGTTTGTATTTTATTTTAGACAAATAATTGATAATGTGTGGAGTTAACTGCGTCATTCGGCCTTGCTAATACAGCGTATTGGGTCTTGAAAATTGGCTTATTCACAGGCTTAGTTTCACTATTTAAAGCCTTTGGCAGCTGTTCAAAAATTTTATGTGCATATCCTAATTTGAATTAGCGTTTCGTTCTTTGCATTTTCGCTATTACCAATTTTTGCTATTTTTAAGAATGGCAATATGGTAGAATTTTATGTTCCATGTAAACTAAGCGTAGCCATTAAATCATGACCAAATCAACCAAAAAAAGCAATCAACCAAAAGGTTTAATTATTGAAAGACATTTTACAAAAGAGGATGTTAGTCCATTTGATATGTATGATTATGACTACCGAACTTCGGTAATTAAAAATACCAACGGAAGTGTGGTATTTGAATTAAAGAATGTTGAAGTACCAAAATCGTGGAGCCAAGTCGCCACGGATGTATTGGCGCAAAAATATTTTAGAAAAGCTGGTGTTCCTCAGCCTGATGGTAGTTTAGGACAAGAAACAAGCATTAAACAAGTGGCACACAGAATGGCTCATTGTTGGATGAAATGGGGCGAAGATTATGGTTACTTTAACTCTCGTAACGATGCGCAAGTATTTTATGAAGAAATGGTGTTTATGATAATTGGTCAATATGCAGCACCAAATTCACCACAATGGTTTAATACCGGTTTG
>JBGSBN010000061.1:0-16649 GCA_041730515.1 Methylacidiphilales bacterium
AGACTATTGATGATTATATTTTGTTCTATTTTACTGTTTACTAGTATTTTTGAACTAAATATTACCAATTTTATTTACGCACAAACTTTGGCTTATGGCATAAGTGCTGCCATTTCATTTACTTTTATTAGTAAAAAAATAAGTAAGATCACTTTGGTTTTTGATAAAGCTATTCTTTGGGATATTTACAAAAAAACAGCTCCTTATGCCTTGCTAGCTTTGTTAATGACACTTTACACTCGTGTAGATAATATACTAATAGGCAAACTATTACCCGATGGCGATTACCACGATGGAATTTATGCCCTTGGCTACCGTTTATTAGAAGCAGCTAATATGATGGCCGCTTTAGTTGCCATGCTTTTACTACCAATTTTTTCAAAAATGATTGCCGAAAAACAAAAATTAGAACCATTGGTAAATACCGCTTTGGGGTTGCTTATTGCACCCAGTTTTATATTTGGCATTGCCTGTTTTTTCTTTCAGAGCGAAATATTAGTTATGCTTTCGCCAAAAGCCAATGATTATGCAACTCAAATTTTTGGTTGGGTGATATTGTGTTTCATTCCTTTGTGTTTTATGTACATTTTTGGAACATTGCTTACCGCAAATGGTTCACTAAAAATATTAAACATTTTAGCATCAATAGCTTTAATTACCAATTTAGCTTTAAACCTAATACTAATACCTAAATATCAAGCACTTGGAGCTGCTTATGCGGCTATTATTACCCAAACATTTATTGGTATTACCAATTGTTATTTTGCTTATAAAGTTTTAAAAATTACATTTGATAAAATATTATTTACCAAGCTATTAACCCTTTTTATTGTTATTTGTATGGTAGCTAGTATTTGTAAGTTTTATACTATTCCATTGTTTATTTCGTTAGGTATGTTGTGCTTTTTAGGTATAGCATTAATTTTTGTTTTTAAACTGTTGGATATAAAGCAGCTAGGTAATTTAGCTAAAAGCAAATTCAATTAAATTTTACACCTAAATATATTTTTATATTTTTGAACTAACATATTTAAGAAATGAGTGAAGATAAAAGAACGTACTACTTTGAATTAGTTGATGTAGTAAAATTTTTAATTAAGTATAAAAAACCCCTCAGTATTATTTCAATTGGAGCAGCTATTGCAGCCATTATTTTTACAAGTCCTTGGTTTATAAAACCTTTGTATCAATCAACTGCCATTTTTTATCCATCTACTAATAATTCTATTTCAAGTGCATTATTGGCAGATACCAGGTCAAAATCGAAAGATCCATTAGAGTTTGGTGAACAAACTACCGCTCAGCAATTTATACAAATGTTGGAAAGCGATAATTTAAAAAACAGGGTAATTCATAATTTTAATTTGCGCGAGCATTATAAAATTAAAGAAGATGATTCGGAAAAAAATTACAAACTAGGTAATTTATATAAAAAATACATTGCAGTTAGAAAAACCCCATTTGCTTCTATAGAGGTAAATGTGTTGGATGAAGACCCAAATAAGGCAGCCGAAATTGCTAACGGAATTGTACTTTTATTAGATAGTGTAAAAACCGATGTTCAGCGCAGGGTAGCATTACAAGCTTTAGCCATTATTGAACAGCAATATAAAAATAAAGAGGCCGAAGTGAATAACATAAAACAAACCATGCGCGATTTAGGTGCAAAGGGAGTTTACAGTTTTGAAGAACAATCAAAGGCCATAACTGAATTAGCAGGAAAAGGTGGAAACCAAGCCTATATCACTAAACAACAAGCTAGTTTGGCTCAATATGGTTCAGAAGCTTTATCATCGCAAGAAACTTTGGTTTTAGAACTTGATAAATTAAGTGAATTACGCAAAAAACTAGAGCAAGCCAATGTAGATGTTAGCGCTAATTTAAGTAATGTTTTTATTTTACAACAAGCTACCCCTGCCGAGAAAAAAGCTTATCCAATAAGAGGAATTATTGTAATTGTTTCTGTATTTGGCTCATTTGTATTGGGTTGTATTGTTTTATTATTTACCGAAAAAATTCGTCAAATAAATATTAACGCATAGTTTTGGAATTAAAGCAAAATCAAAATTGGTTTTATGGTGTTGGCATTGGGTTTATTTTACTTAATGCAATAGCCTTAACGCTAGGTTTTGATTGGCTTGGAGTGGTTCCAATTGTGGCATTGATGTTACTTACTGCCGTTTTTAGGTCTGATTTATTAATACTTTTACTTTCCTTTATTATTCCACTTTCTATTGAGTTTGATAATATTGGAGGTGGTTTGGGAATAAGCTTGCCAGACGAACCATTATTAATTCTGCTTACCGCCACTGTTTTATTTAAGTTTATAATTGATGGCAATTATGATTACAGGGTTTTTAAGCAACCCATTACCATTGCTATTTTTATCAATATTGCTTGGCTCATTTTCGATACCTTTTTCAGCACCATGGTGTTGGTTTCTATTAAGTTTTTAATAGCCCGCATTTGGTACATCACCACATTTTATTTTCTTACAGTGGTATTATTTAAAAACATCAAAAATATCCATGCCTTTTTATGGCTTCATATATCGGGTTTGGTCATTGTGGTTTTTTATACTTTTGTAAAACATAGCCAATACGATTTTGCACAAATTGTATCATTTACCATTATGCAGCCTTTTTATGTTGGACATGGTGTTTATGCAGCGGCTTTGGCATTTTTTATTCCTTATTTGTTTTTAAATGTGGTGTATGCTTTTAGGTTAAAAATACCTTCGTGGCTATTGGCTGTTACTATTATCACCTTGCTCATTTTTGTATTAGGAGTAATATTTAGTTACACCCGCGCTGCATGGATAAGCTTGGCCGGAGGAGTAGGGTTATTAATTTTGATTTGGTTAAAAATTCGTTTCAAAATACTTATCATGGCATTAGCAAGTGTGGTATTTCTTATTTTTATAAATAGCGATGAAATTATATACCGTTTATCTTCAAACAAGCAAAACAGCTCTGAAGGTTTTGACAGGCATTTGGAATCGGTTAGTAATATAAATAACGATGTATCTAATTTAGAGCGAGTAAACCGTTATGTTGCTGCTATAAATATGAATAAAGTTAAACCATTTTTGGGTTTTGGCCCCGGTACTTACTCGTTTCAATATGGTGTATATCAAGAACCCGAATTTGAAACACCTATTACTACTTATTTTGGCGATAATGGCAACTGCCATAGCGAATACTTAGGACCTTTGGCAGAAAGTGGATGGTTAGGCTTAATTACTTTTTTAGGTATAATTTATTTAGCTTACAGTGTGGGTTACAAAATTATTTTCAAAACCCAAAATATAGAAGTGAAAATTTTGGCTACCTCTACCTTAGTTGGTTTGAGTACTTTTTTAATTCATGGTTTGCTAAATAGTTACAGCGAAACCGATAAGATTGCCATTATTCTATGGGGAAGTTTTGCCATCATTACAGCGCTAAAACAATACCATTTCGAAGAAAAATAAGGCTAATTTAGCAATCAAATTTTCATCATTTGATTGCTAAGTTATTTCATTATTTTATTTATTATTGAAGCTATCATTATATGCAAATTTCAATTTGTTATTTTGCACTTAACTAACTATGCTTAAATTCTTTACACAAATAACCTCTAAATATGTATTGCTTCAAGCTATTATTTTGGAAATTTTAAGTAGAAGTGATGATTGGAAAATTTTAAAGTTTAATTAGTTACTGTATGGTTTGCGCATGCCCATCAAATAAAGAGTATTAACGGTTATTGGAGTAATGCTTTACAAAATTTTGGAAGCTTTTGGGAAAAACATAACCGAAAAACCTTGAATGATTGGTGTATTTATAATAATATTGACACCAGTAAAATAACTATAATTAATAATATAAACCCCATAATTCGGTTAATAATAAAAAAGAACCTACTACATGCTATTGAAAATTGATAATAAAGTTTACTTCCCTAATTTAGACGTTTTACGTTGTGTTTGTGCTTTAATGGTGGTTTTGGCTCATTCATACGAAGGTTTTTGCAGCTGGATAGGTAGTCCCCTTGTAGCATTTCCATTAATTGATACTAAGATTAGGTTGTTTATAAGTAATCTGTCAATTGGGGTGGATGTCTTTTTTGTCATTAGTGGTTTTTTAATTACCTATTTATTGTTGAACGAAAAACATTTTTCAGGCAATGTTCACATAGGTAAATTCATTATCAGGCGGAGTTTGCGTATTTGGCCATTATACTTTTTTGCCATATTTTTTGGATTTGTTTTAATTAGTTTTTCCAATCGTCCTGCACCTAATTATTTAGCCAATTTGTTTTTTTTAAATAATTTCAATGCTATTCAAATTGATGGATGGCAATTCCCATTTGCCCATTTTTGGTCTATTTGTGTAGAGGAACATTTTTATATTATTTGGCCCATAGTATTGTATTTTACATCCATAAAAAATGTTCCATTTATAACCGTATTTTTAATTGGTATCAGTACTTTATCACGTTGGTATTTTGCCGAATTTTCTACCAATTTACAAATGAATTTACATGTGAACACATTAGCAAGAATAGATGAAATATTGATAGGTGCTTTAGTTGCGTGGGTTCATTTTAAAAAGCCAATTATCATCAATACAGATAACAAAACAAGACTTTTAGTATATGTTATTTTAATTACCTTATTATTTGTTGACGGATACAATAATTGGGGAACAGGTATATTCGATGTGATGTATAAAAAATATATATACTTAGGCTTAATCGTTTTTTGGATGTGTAATTATTTATTTAATCCTGAAGCCTTTTTCAATTTTAAAAACAAAAATTTTATTCATTATTTAGGCAAGGTTTCATTTGGTATTTATATATACCATAACATGCTTATAGACCCATTTATCTCAAAGTTTGTTTATAGGTTTTCTATAAAAAGTTTTTGGGTTTACGAATTAGGTTACTTAGTTTTAGTAATAGGTGTATCAATACTGAGCTATGAACTTTTTGAAAAATATTTTTTGAGGTTAAAACAAAAATTTGAAATAATAAAAACAGAACGTTAGTAAACGATTCAATATAAATTATATTATAAATTATGCTAGATAAATTTGGTATTGCAAAACGAATTGCAAAAGAACTACAAGACGGATATTATGTAAATTTAGGAATTGGTATTCCTACTTTAGTGGCAAATTATGTTCCTGAAGGAATTGAAGTAATCCTTCAATCGGAAAATGGACTTTTAGGAATTGGCCCTTTTCCTTACGAAGAAGAAGTAGATGCTGATTTAATTAATGCTGGAAAACAAACTGTAACTACTAAGAAAGGTTCAAGCTTTTTTGATAGTGCTATGAGTTTTGGTATGATTAGAAGTGGAAGAGTTGATTTAACTGTATTAGGTGCTATGGAAGTAGCCGATAATGGAGATATAGCTAACTGGAAAATTCCAGGTAAAATGGTAAAAGGAATGGGTGGCGCAATGGATTTAGTGGCATCGGCTAAAAATATTATTGTGGCTATGCAGCATGTAAATAAAGCTGGCGAATCGAAACTTTTAAGCAAATGTACTTTACCTATTACAGGCTTAGGCTGCGTAAAAAGAGTAGTTACCGAGTTAGGTGTTTTTGAAATTACAGAACAAGGTTTTTTATTGCTAGAATATGCCCCAGGTGTTACCATTGATTATATTAAATCGAAAACCGAAGGACGCTTAGTTATTGCCGATAATGTATTTGAAATGAGCATTTAATTTTTATTTTTAAATGAAAAAATTTTATCAAGAACAACCTCTAAATGCCATATTGATTGTGGCATTTTTAGTTAGATTAGTAGCTGTAATTTTTAGCCAAGGTTATGGCATGAGCGATGACCACTTTTTAATTATAGAAGTGGCGCAAAGTTGGATAGATGGAAGAGACGATAGCCAATGGTTACCAGGCCCAATGAATCCAAATGCAGTTGCTACAGGTCATGTATTGCTATACACTGGTTTTCATTATTACTTCTTTAAGTTTTTAGCGCTTTTGGGCATTGCAGAGCCTAATACCAAAATGTTTATTTTAAGGCTTTTTCATGCTTTACTTTCATTAATTGTGGTAAAATATGCTTTTAAAATTACTGAAAAATTAAGCAATGTAAACGATGCCAAATTAGTAGCTTGGTTGTGCGCATTACTTTGGTTTATTCCTATGCTAAGCGTAAGGAATTTGGTAGAAGTAGTTTGCATTCCACCATTAATTTATGGAACTTGGTTAGTTGTTAGCAACGATAATAAAAAAGTAATGCAATACTTGCTTGCAGGTTTTGTTACAGGTTTGGCATTTTCTATTAGGTTTCAAACATCTACTTTTATAGCTGGTTTAGGCTTAGTAGTTTGGATTCAACATCAGTTTAAGAATGCATTTTTTTATGGCGTTGGTGTTGTTTTATCGTTATTAGTTTTTCAAGCCAGTGTAGATATGGTAATTTGGGGTAAACCATTTGCTGAGTTTCTAGCTTACTCTGTTTATAACGTTGATAATGCATATAATTACATAGTTGGTAATTGGTATAATTATTTGCTATTGGTAGGTGGTATTTTAATTCCGCCTGTAAGTTTATTTTTAGCTTACGGATTTGCTTTAAGCTGGCGCAAATATTTGGTATTATTTTTACCTGCATTTTTGTTTTTTGTATTCCATTCGGCTTTTCCAAATAAACAAGAACGCTTTATTTTACCAGTAATTCCGTTTATAGTAATGGCTGGTGTAATTACTTTTAATCAAGTAAAAGAAACCAATTCATTTTTACTAAAAAACAAAAAGTTTGTTGCGAGCAGTTGGAAATTCTTTTGGGTATTTAACACCATAGTTTTAATAGCTTTAACACCTTCATCTACCAAGTTAAGCCGAGTAGAAGCCATGAATTATTTATCGAAAAAAACCGATGTAAACTCATTTATTTTAGAAAGTAGTAATTCTGGAACAGTACTAATGCCGCGTTATTATTTACAAAAATGGGTTCCATATTATAATGTAACAAAAGAAATTCCGGCCGATACATTACTAACCCAATTAAAAAACGGAAATGAGGAACTACCCAATTATTTGATAATTGGCGAAGCAGAAAAATTGGTACACAGACTTACGCCTTGTATAAAAAATTTTGGTAAAGTTGAATATTTAACCACCATAGACCCAAGTTTTTTAGACAAATTTATGCATTGGTTAAATCCTTACGGTAACGAAAACCAAACTTATTATATTTATAAGTTTGAGAGAAAACAATAATTATAATTAATATTAAATTCTAAAATTCCATTAACACGGTGCGTTGGGCCGGCAAAAAAGCGGGCCAGCATTGGCATTGTGCGTGGAAGCATTTTTTTGCCTTGATTTTTTGTTTCTTTTTCATCTAAGGAAAAAGGAAGCAGAAAAAATGGTTAAAAGAATAAATTTTTACTATTTGTGGGTAATTTTTATGTTATCAAATTAATTTATTATTCAAAATTAAAGAAGAAATTATGAGCCAATACATCAATTTACATACCCACCGAAAACCACGCGTAACGGGAGAAATAGCTATTAGAAATGGCTTTTTAAAAACCATTGATTTTAGTAAAGTCAATTATCCTGTTTCAATTGGTTTGCATCCGTGGCATGTGCATAAAACAGATTTAAATTGGGCATTACAAGTTATAGAACAAAACCATACTCAAATTATAGCAATTGGCGAGTGCGGCCTTGATAGAGCCATTAAAACTCCTATTGAACCGCAGTTATTGGCTTTTGAAAAACAAATAAATTTGGCTACAAAATACCATTTACCTGTTATTGTTCATTGCGTAAAAGCTTATGCCGATTTTGCAGCTTTTGGCAAACAACATAGTCAAATTAATTTTGTGCTGCATGGTTTTTCGGGCAATGATGAAACACTCCAACAGCTTTTGGCTTTCAAGAATGTGTATTTTAGTGTAGGAAAATATTTGTTTAATCCGCAATCAAACGCTAGTTTGGTGTTGTATAAAATTCCACTTAATCGCCTGTTTTTAGAAACCGACACTACCCCCTATTTAATAAACAAAATTTACGAAAAGGCTTCACAAATTATTGAAATAGAAGAAACTGTTTTAAAAGAACAAATCTTTTCTAACTTTGCGCTCCTTTTTAAAAATAAAAGCTTTTAAAACATGAAAGAAGTACAACCCTGGATGGGAAGAACCGAGCTTTTGCTTGGACCTGATAAGTTAAAAACGTTAATTAACGCTAATGTATTGGTAGTTGGTTTAGGTGGTGTGGGCGGTATTTGTGCCGAAATGATAGCTCGCGCAGGTGTTGGAAAAATGACTATTGTAGATGCAGACACAGTTGACCCTACTAACAGAAACAGACAAATTCCGGCTTTAAAAAGTACCGAACATAAAGTAAAAGCCGATGTATTGGCTGAACGTTTATTAGATATAAATCCTGATTTGGAGTTACAAGTTTTACCTGTTTATTTCCGTGATCAAATAACTGAAGAAGTTTTAAATAACAACAAATTTGATTACGCAGTTGATTGCATTGACACGCTTTCGCCAAAAGTTTATTTTATAAAAGCTTGTATTGATAGAGGTATTCCAATAGTAAGTTCAATGGGTGCAGGTTCAAAGGTTGATCCTACTCGTTTGCGCGTGGCAGATATTTCGGAAACTTACAACTGCCATTTGGCAAAATATGTGCGCAAATATTTACACCGCTTGGGAGTGTACAAAGGCGTTAAAGCGGTATTTAGCGATGAACAACGTATGCCTGAATTCCAAGTGGTAGAAACACCTAACGATACCCGCAAAAAATCGGTAGTGGGAACAATAAGTTATATGCCAGCCGTATTTGGTTGCACAGTAGCCAGCGTTTGCATACGCGATTTGTATAATAGATAGTTGATGGTTGATGGTTGATAGTTGACAGTTGATGGTTGTTAGTTGATAGACCATGGACGATGGAAGTTTCAGGGGCATTGTTTGGTCTCCTGACCAACAGTTCTTGGCTGATTTATCATTTTATTGATTTTGATATAGTTTTTTTCGTATCATCTTAAGTTGGAAATTTGCTGGAACGTTTAAAGAAGTATATTTATTATTATTTAATGATTACAATAAATATGTTTGTAAAACAGAAATACATAACTTCTTTAGAAAAGTCAATCAAATTTGAATAGATTGAAAAAAAATAATTTGGGGGCAAATAGAAATTAGCATCAAGGAATATAAACAAGGCTAATAAATAATGAAATTTAAATACTTGAATTTATAAATAATTTACACCAACTTAATAAAAGAAAACAATATGAAACAATTAAGAAACATTTTGACTTTTGCGCTTATCATGTTGGCCTTCATGTCATTGAAAAGTCCTAAAACAAAATCACCAGATAATGAAAAGGTATTTAGCTTTTACATCGAGCAAAACAGTCTAAAACAAGCTGTAAATAATGATGGTTTATTATTGAATAAAGGGGCTTTTGATATTGTTGTTAAATTCTCAGAACCAATGGGAATATTAGTAAATGCTTCATTTAACAAAAAAACTTATACAGAATCCTTAAAAGGCACTCACATTGATAAGTTAGAAGGTTTCAAAAATACTGGAATAGCTGAAGGACTTTTAAATGCTGATAAAGAAATATTCGTTTCGGATAAATCACCAAATTATTGGTATTACGATTCTGATGAAGACAACAGATTTAATGGCATTGAAAAAACAATTGATGGTATCGTTTGTAAAAGATCTATTGAGAACTTATTTTTATTAGACAAGAAAAACACTATTAAAATAAGTAAAGTAAAAAAACCTCTTTATTTGGTATTGATTTCTTATAAACGAGGAGAAAATTTTATGGATAGAATTGAAATACAACGACATTGCTTGGCAATAAACTGGAAAGAATAATCAATTTAAATCAATAACACGCTATTTTGAATTTACAATTAGTTGTTGAAATTAACATTTCCAAAATCCAATAATTTTGGAACAAAATCACACAAAAAAAGAGCGCTTGATTACATCAAACGCTCTTTTTATTTTGTGTAAAACCTAGTCAATACTAAAGTCTTTCTCCAGCTTCAATTCTAGTATTGATAAAATTTTCTTTAGGCGGAATTGGGCAAGTATAATTGCTGTTATACAAACAATATGGATGATAAGACAAGTTAAAATCAATATCTACCAAGTTATTTTTAGGTATTTCTATATCTAAATAGCGGCCTCCACCATAAGTTTCGGTGCCGGTGGTTAAATCGGTAAAACAAATAAGCAAGTAATTTTTATACTCCTCTTTTTTATTTACTGCTTCTAAAACTGTAAGCTCATAATTATTGCCATTTAAAGTAAAATTGATTTTACCATATTGAGTATAAGGTTTTGTGCTGTTATGCGAATGAGGCAATTCAAAACGCGGCATATCGGCATACTTGGTTAAAGTAGCAGTTACCTTATAATTTGGGTTTACTTCAAAAAACTTTAAACCAGTAAATGTTTTCAATTTATTGGTATCAAGTGGTGTAGTTTGAGCATCAAAAAAAGTATGATTAGTGCTGTTTCTATGCGCTAAAATAGAATCTAAATAAGCTTGATCAATTCCATTGCAAGCTGTTAAAAACAATACAGCACCAACTAATAATTTATTTACAATCTTCATTTAGTGAATCTCGTACTCTTTAACCTGCTGAACCACAAACTTATTAGCGCCATTGGTTCCATTATGAACAAATACTACTAATTTTAAATTTTTTCTATTCCAAGTTTCTGTTGGAGTTAATTCATAATCATAAGTAGTTTCAAATACACGCCCTGGTACCAAGCTAGCTTTTAGCTGCGAACCAGTTACTGGTGTAATCATTCTTCTCAAAATATGGTTATGCTCATAATTTTCTTCCACTACAGTACCATTTTCTTGATAATCGATTAATCCATCTTCAATAATGGCAATGCTTACATATTGAGAATCGGAAATAGCCGAAGTATAAGCCAATTTTACATTTATTCTAATAGTATTAGCATCTACATAATACACTCCTTTGGTTCCAAATGTATCAATGTTTACAATAGAAGTAGTATTTAACTTTTCTAGTGATTTGCCAGACCATTTAGGATCAATAATTAAAATTGAAGGCTCTGCGTTAAATAAAGTTCTGTTAATTGCTCCAATTGGAAGTTGACTAGTTCCACCTAAAAATGTTAAAATATCCGCAGCCTCTTCCGTTCTAAAATCGTATTTGCTATCATGGTCATTGCCCGGAGTTTTAAATGGACTTGTTAAAGTTGTCAATAAACCTTTGCCAGGATGCATGGCTATTACAAATATTCTATTAGGATTTTCGGTCATTAATTTTTTGGCAACCCCTTGTGCACGAGGGCAGTTTGGACATTTAACACCAGTAAAATCTTCAATTAACACATTGGTACCTTGAGCTGTTGGAATATTATTGGTAATATAAGTAGTATCAAATACACTGCGCTCTGGCGCAAAATTTAATCCTGGAGGAGCTTCTTCGCTGCAAGATGCCAAAACCAAAATACTACACGCAATTATTTGCAATACTTTGATGCTTTTTACTTTATTTAATATTTTCATGTTATGTTTTTTTAAAAATTAGTTTGTAATGTAACCCTAACTCCACTAAATGCTGGCTCCACGCGGCAAACACCACCTGTGCAGTTTACACCTTCTACTTGCTTTATATATCCGCCTGTTAACCTAGTTGTTTTATAAGTGTAGCTTCCAAATACGTTCCAATAATGCACTAAATCGGCACTACTCGCAGTGGTATTTCTTTGAATCCTATTAACATTTACCATATCGCCTACGCTAAATGAATAGTGAGGTGCAATGTTTAACTCCACAGTACCATTAATAAAACTTCCCAAATCTTGTTTAGTATCCAAATATTGTGCTTCCACTCTTAACGAGCGGGTTGGAGTTAATTTATAAGTTATTTCTCCAAAATAAGTTTTAGCAGTTACATACTCATACTCTTTTGTTTTTTGCTCAAATAATTGTTGGTTATAGTTAATATATTGAAAACCCAACATGGCTTTGAACTTTTTATTAAACTTATGCGATACATCAATATAATGTTCTCTAAAATATCGTGTGGTATCCTTATTGAAATCAAATGGATTGATTCTATTGGCATCAAAATTATTTTTGGCAGTAACTACACTTGTATTAATATTGATGGTAGTTTGATGTTTTTTTAAATAAGCTCCTTGTGGTTTAATGGTAAACTCCATACCTAGTGCATTTTCGCCCAACTCCTGCACCACTGCATTGTAACGAGCCAATAATCTATAAGTATTCTGACGGGTTAAACTTGGTAAATAAGCAATCATACCTAAATTTAAGTTTTCTAATGGAGAGGTTCTAAGCGAAAAACTTTCAATGCGTTTGTATTGCGCGTTAATTCCTAAACCTTTTGTTGAATAAGATAAACTGGTATAATAAACACGACCATCTTTCAATTCCATTCTATCTAATATTGGATTAAAAATTGCCTCTTCGCTTTTTTGGCAATACTCAGTGTATAAACTAAACTTTTTATAGCTTAAGGTATTGTAAACATTACCCAAATACACATTGTACCTTGGAATAAATCTGTTTTTAAGTTCGTAATTATTAATAGCACCTACAATGGTATTCATTGTGTTTTGGTCAATGGTTCTGTTAACACCACTAGCGCCTAACTGAAAATTTAAATCTTCGTTTACTTCAATTCTGTGTTCAATGTTTACACCTTTTATTACCTCCGGGCGCACATCAAATCTAAATTTTTGCAAACCTGTGAATGCTTTAATTTGCGTGTTTTCAGTAGGGGTATAAATAACCCTTGCTCCGTTTATGGCAAAATCTAAACCTAAGTTTCTATCTTCAAAAGCCCTAAAAACCATGCCTGTACCAAACTGATCGTAAAAGTAACCAACGGTTACGTTGAATTTATCAATGTCTTTGCTTACATTCCACATACCAATTCCGCTTTTGGTATAAGCCTCGCTTGGGTTAAATAATGGCGAGTTGTTAAATACATCATATCGCAAGTTAAAATTAAACCCTTTCAATTTATAGTTTAAATAAAGCCAAGCATCAGTACTTGAAAGCTCGCGCTTGTATTGAGTAGTATTGGTTCCAATTTTAGGGTCGTTTACATAAAATTGGTTGGTGTTTTGAAAATTTCCAGAAAATTCGCCTCGGTCTTTTTTTTCGCTACCCTCCTGAGCAGTGATATAGGTGAGGCAAACCAAGGAACTAAAAAGAGTAAGTAGTATTTTTTTCATGCGATTGCAATATTATAATTATGCAGCAATAAAAAAAATGAGAAAATATGGTAGAAAGTCATTTGCAATACATATACATCATTTTTTTGAGGCTTTAAATTTAAAGAATGGTAAATTTATAAACTTGAAATAATAGTTTAAAAGATAATTTTAAAATTCGATTACCGAGAGTCGATGTTTTTAATAAACAATTTTGGGTTTGTGTAATTTAATTATTATATTCGTTTAATAATGACATGAAAAAAGTTTATTATAAATCTGAATAATAGTAGCACTTAAGTTGACCTAGGTTTCAAAATGGGAAAAAAGTTAAGAATAAGTCCCAAAATCGGCCTATTGCAAATATAATAAACTGTTTTACAGATTCTTATACTTTGGAGCGATTTCTGTAAATAATAAATCAAATATGAAAAAAATAATTTTGTTTCTTAGCATTACTCTTAGTTTTTTGTCGTGTAAAAAATCATTAGAAAATAAGGTTAATGATGGCAATACCATTATTCCTGAATTTGTTAGCGATATCAATGAAATGATTGTACCTGATGGATTTGACTATAAAACTTCTAAAAACATCACTTTCAAAGTTCAGTTATTGACTAATACTGACGAGCCAATAAAAGGTATTCGTGTAGACTTTATGGACAAAACTCCAGAAGAGGAAGGGAATATTTTAGCAACGGGAATAAGCGATGAAAATGGGAATGTGAATATTACCAAAGAACTTCCATCCTATCTTAAGGAAATCATTATCAATACAGATTTTGTAGGATTGCCAAACAATTTAGTTGCCAATATTCAAGGAGATCAATTAATGGCTGTAATTGGAGGAAGTGTTCCTCAGAAGCTTTATACTGCTGATACTAAATCGCAATTGATGAGTTTTCCTCTAGGAAAAAATGCGAATAAATTTTCTAGCAAATTAGGAACCTGGGACAATAATGGAAAACCAAATTATTTGCTCCCAACAAGAGATGTTGTTTCATCTGCATTCTTGAAAAATGTAAATGTTTCTTTACCAGAAAGAAGGCCCGTTCCATCTTTTAATCCTGAATATTTATCTAGTTCCAAGGAAAGAAATTTAATCCTAAAAGAATTATGTGATGTTTGGGTGACATTTGTTGCTGAAGGAACAGGAAATCAAAATGCTTTGATGTTTTTCATTTACAATAAAAACAATAAACCAACCAACATTTCCCAAATTGATTCATTCTATCATATTTTTCCAAATGCCTCGTTTAATAATAGCGGAGGAGCTATGACATCTGGTGATAAAGTTTATTTAGGAAGATTTGGTGCAGATACTTGTATTGGATTTGCCATTACAACAAGAGGATGGAACTCAACAACCAAAAAAGTAGGAATGGGTTCTAACTTGTATACCACAATTAAGGAGTTGAATCCGGAAGCCAATCCTTTAAAAGCTGAGCATGTAGTATTACTTTACGACAATCCTTCAGAAAGATTCCTAATTGGTTTCGAGGATTTATATAGAAGTGGTAATAGTTCTGACGATGACTTTAACGATTGTGTTATTTATGCTAGTGCAAATCCTGTTAAAGCCGTAGCAAAAGAAAATTTTGTTTCTACAACCCAAGCTAAAGATTCTGACGGAGACTCTGTAGATGATTTATTTGATGAGTACCCAAATGATGCTTCTAGAGCTTATAATGTTTACTATCCAAATCAAAATACTTTTGCAACAGTTGCCTTTGAAGACTCATGGCCTAGCAAAGGCGATTATGATTTAAATGATGTTGTTGTTGATTTTCAATATCAGGCTGTAAATGATGCATCGAATAAAACAAAAGATATCAAAGCTAAATATAAATTAAGAGCAGCAGGTGGAGTTTACAAAAATGGATTTAGTGTGGAAATGCCATTTAATGTTTCTGAAGTTTCTTCTGTTACAGGAAATTCACTTGGTTTGGAAGCAGGATCAACAAAAGCAATTTTAAAAGTTTTTAATAATTCAAAATCAATTATTGCGGGATACAATACAATAGCAAATGTTAAATACACCGAAACAGATACTATTTTATGCACGCTAGCATTAAACAGTTCGAAAAGTATATCTTTAGGAAATTTCAATCCATTTATTTTTGTTGATGAGGTCGGAAAAGGAAGAGGATATGAGATTCATTTAAGTGGACAAGCGCCAACTTCATTGGTAAATGCAGCAATTTTGGGAACCAATTCTGATGCAACCACACCAGCCAAAGGAATTTATTATAAAACAAAAAATAACCTGCCATTTGCTATTGCAGTACCTGAAAGATTTGTTTATCCTTGGGAAAAAACACAAATAGTTTTAGCACATATAAGGTTTGCATCTTGGGCTCAAAGTGGGGGTAGTAGTTATTCAGATTGGTATAAAAACCTATCTGGTTACAGAGATGCGCCTAAACTTTATGTAAAACCATAAATTAATAGTAAAAATTTAGTTTAGCATTTAATTTTGGGTATTCATTTTTAGATAACTTATGATTTATCGGAAGTTCTATTCCTGCTGATTCTGATATGCCACTTCTAGAAGCCGATGGGGGTTTGCAAACCGCAAGCTTTCGAAATTTGTCGTGGACAAACCAACAAAAGTAAAAAAATATTTTATGGTAATGTTTGCCAAACCTTTGTTCTTTTTTGTAGCAGCCACACGCCAAATGAGTGCGTTAGCCTCTTGTTCTGCGCGCGCTATCAGAGTATAACTTTTTAGAAATTCGAATTTATTTTTTCGAATTTCCCTAACCTACTTCTTCTAACTTTTTCTGCAATGCAAACATTTCATCGCGTAAGCGAGCAGCTTCCATAAAGTCCATGTCTTTAGCCGCTTTTTGCATACGTTTTTGCGTTTCGGCTATCATTTTATCTAATTTAGGTTTGCTTAAATACTCCAAAATTGGGTCAGCAGCTAAGTTCAATTCTTCTGGTTCCACATACGCTTTTGGCTCAGGTGCTAAAATGGTTCTTGCATCGGCCAATTCGGTTTGTTTTAAAATTTCCTCACGGCTACGTTTAATGGTTTTTGGAGTAATACCATGCAAAGTATTGTATGCAATTTGTTTTTCGCGCCTTCTATCGGTTTCGTTAATGGTGCGTTGCATGCTATCCGTCATTCTATCGGCATACATTATTACTTTACCTCTATCGTTCCTTGCAGCGCGGCCTATGGTTTGCGTTAACGATTTATCGTTTCTTAAAAACCCTTCTTTATCAGCATCCATAATGGCTACCAAACTTACCTCAGGTAAATCTAATCCTTCGCGCAATAGGTTTACTCCAATTAAAACATCAAACACACCCAATCGCAAATCGCGGAGAATATCTACTCGGTCCAAAGTTTTTATTTCACTATGAATATACCTACATTTAATATTCAATTTGCTCATGTATTTA
>JBGSBN010000062.1:0-16431 GCA_041730515.1 Methylacidiphilales bacterium
GAAACATCAAACAATTGGTTACCTAGAAATTGAACGGTTAAACTTTCATTTCCTGAAGCAAATCCATCGGTATTTAAAATTTTGATAAATAATTTATCCAACACTTCATCAACCGAAACTGAATTGATAATTTTTCGGTTAAAAAAAGAATTTTTGATAGGACCATAATGGTATTTATTATACAAAATGCTATCGGCTTGAATAAACAATTGTGCAAACTGAGGAATGGTCATATTGGTTTGATACGAAGCCATTGCGGTTAGTAATAACGAAACCGTGGTATCTATTCCTATTTGCTCTGCAAAATCAGTTACAGCACCACTCCAAATGGCACTTAATGAATAACGTTCCATTAAAAAATCGTCTACGTAATTTTTATTGTTCAAAGTATTTCTACCACTCCAAGTTTGGTTACCATCCCAATTAAAAACTTTACGCCAATTATAATCACTTAATTTACGAGAGTACAAGGCTGCCATGATATCGCAATTACCCTCATCTATTCCTATTCTTTCCTCTCCATCAATGGTATTTGGAGCGATATAAAAGCCAATTGCATGTGTATATTCATGGGTAATTACATCTGCATCTTCAGCATCAGGAATACCACCAATACCAAGTAAAATATATGGATTTTCGGTAGAAAATTCAAATCTTGAATTTTCGCCAAAATCCCCTAATGCATCCACCCAAAGTTGCTTTTTTAAATTATTAAAGCCCAGTTTTTGAATATACATTTGGTATTGATGTATGTGAAACAAGACCATTTCTTGTTTAAAAATATCTGTATTGCGGGTTACCATTAAACTATCTTTATTACTAACAGCAAAAGGTGCAGCCACTGGCCCCATTATATCCTTTACTAGCACATAGTCGTTTTCCGCTATAAAGTTTCCAATACTATCTAATTTTAAATTAAGCATTAAAATTTTTCTTTCATTATTCAATGATGGCGTATCTTGTTTATTATAATTTAAATATGGAGCCACATATTCGCTGCGGGCTGTAGTTAATGGGTCAGGATTAAATATTTTTACTAAAGCATTGGTATCTTTTCCCGCATTTAAGCTTTTTATATTTTCAAAAAGTAATTGATTATCCAAATCAAAATATTGTTCTTTATTACCTACAATATTCTTATTAGCTGCAACTAATTGAACACCATTAAATGCCCAAACTTGATTAGCTGCTATTGATGAAGTAGGCAAGTTAATATTTCGTAAATCAACCAAATCGTTTACAATATTAATTATTTGACCATTTGCATTTACTCCAATTTTTATATTGGATTGATAAATATTTACACCTAAATAAGTTTGGTTAAATTGATAATGTGTGCCAATTAAACTTGTATAAGTATTGGTCAAATTTAAATCAATATTGCTTAGTTTTAGTTCAGTTATATTTTCTAATAAATATTGTTTTGCAACTTTACTTAAATCTAGGTTTTGTTTAGCTAAAACTGATTTATTATTTGCTAAAACCGAAGTGTTAGCCATAATCAATTGGGCCTTTTTGTTTTTTAAATAATTTACAAACTCCATGTTTTGAGCTTGCACTATTTGACCAACCAATAAACCAATTACAATAAATATTTTTTTCATAGGGTTTGTATAAATTTTATTTCAGTAATGCCAGCATCTTTCAATTGCTTTTTTACATCGTCTGCTTTTAGTTTTCTAACTTCAAATATAAAAGAGTTTGCATTTAAATAATCATAGGGATAAACCTTAATGCCGTTATTTTTACCAACCTTGTACAATTGATTGTGCAAATTAAATTCAACCTCAAGTTGATATTGCTCAATTAGTTGCTTTTCAACTATATGTGAATTATGCAAAGCGGCAACTCCAGCTTCATGATAAGCATTAATTAAACCGGGAACACCTAATAATTTTCCACCAAAATACCTAACCACTACCACCATTATATTAGTAATGTCCTTTTGCAAAATAGCCCTTAAAATGGGCTTACCTGCTGTATTGGCAGGCTCTCTATCGTCTGTACTTTTCTGAAACTCCTTACCTGCGCCAATTATCATAGCCCAACAATGATGATTGGCTTGTGGATGTTCTTTTTTTAGCAGTTTTAAAATTTCTTTTCCTTCATCCTCCGATTTTATTGGATAAGCAAAACCCAAAAACTTACTTCCTTTATCTTTAAACTCGCCTGTGGCGGGTTGGGTAATGGTTAAATAAGTATCGGAAAAAAGCATCATAAACCTAAAATTGGATAGAAATTAAGGCAATGGCCATTAATGAAAGTGCCAAGCCAATTATGTTTTTTGTGTTTAGTTTTTCTTTAAAAAACAATACCGAAACCAATGTACTAGCAGCCACAATACCAATATTATTTATTGGAAAAATGGTAGCGCTAGCAGTAGGAAAATAGCTCAATGTTTTAACCAAAAACAACATGCTAAAATAATTGGGAATACCTAAAAATATACCCCAATACACATTTTTAAACGCTACTTTTTCGTTTTTAAAAACAACCAAATAAGTTAAAAATAAAGCTCCTAAAATAAATGCAATACTAAAAACTGTAGTAATTACATAAGCCTCGCTAACTGCTGGAATAAAACGTTTTTGAATAAAATTTAAAGTAGTATCAATAATGCCACTACCAATAAAAACAATGGCTGGCAATATCCAAATATTTTTTGTTTTGGTTGAACCATCGCTGTGTTTTTGGCTAATGAAATAAACAGCCAATAATGATAATACAATGCCTGCAATTTGTAAAACAGTTAGGCTTTCGCTAAAAAATAACAATGCAAAAACTATTGGAACCACCACCGAAAGTTTGGCAGAAACCATACTTACTGAAACTCCCATTTTTTGACTGGTTTCTCCAATGGCAAAAAATATGCTTATGAATAAAAAACCTAACAAAAGCGTGTATGGAAACCAAGGTTGATTGTAAAAATCAGTAGTAATAACGGGCGTTTCGTTGGTAAATAAATTGCCTAACACCGCGCAGGTTATATAATTAAAAATAATGCCCTGTAAAGTATTTACACCTACACGTTCAAAAATTTTAAAAAAACTAACCGTTATGGTAGAAGCAATAATGCTTAGTAGTAAAAATATCATTTAGTAATTTGTATAATTAGTGGCCGCTAAAAGTACTTGCATGTTAATGCCATCTATATCTTCTTGCTGTATTTTATTACCATAAATTAAAGGTGCTTTTATACTATCGTTTATAGTTTTAGGCGATGAAAACACAATGGCTTCATCCCAAATTTTACTTGATATAACTGCATCTAAAAACTGTGAACCACCTTCAATAATCAAGCTTTGAATGTTTAGTTTATATAAATGATTTAACATTTCTTCTAGCCAATTTTTACTAAAATCTAATTGAATAAAAGTTAAATTTTCTTCAGTTGGTTTTTGTTTTTGGGTAAATATAATAGTTGGCGTACTTTTATCAAATAATTTTAAATTAGCTGGCAAACGCAAATTTTTATCTAATAAAACCCTAACTGGATTTCTACCTGGCCATTCTCGAGCATTTAACGCTGGATTATCAAACAAAGCGGTATTGGTAGCCACCATAATGGCATCTTCCTGAGTACGCCATTTATGAACCAGTTTCTGAACTATTCTATCCGTAATATGCCTTTGATTTTCAAAATCTTCAGCACTTAATTTAGTGGCATCAGGAGCAATATATCCGTTCCAAGTTTGCGCCCATTTAAGAATGATATATGGCTTTTGTTGGGTAACAAATTTTATAAAACGTCTGTTTAAAAATTGACATTCTTTTTCTAACACACCAACCGTCACTTCAATTCCCGCTTCTTGCAGTTTTTTTATGCCATTACCTGCTACTTTTTCGTATGGATCAACCATACCTACAACTACTTGTTTTAGTTGATATTTTATTAATAAATCGGAACAAGGCGGTGTTTTTCCAAAATGGCTACAAGGCTCAAGATTTACATACAAAGTAGCCTCCTTCAGCAGGCTTTTATCCTTAACCGATTCAATGGCATTTACTTCGGCATGTGCTTGCCCAAATTGTTGGTGCCAACCCTCTCCTATTATTTGGTTATTATATACAATAATGCAACCCACTAAGGGATTAGGCGATACACCACCAGCACCAAGTTGGGCCAGTTCAATGCATCGCTGCATATACATTTCATGTGTTTTCAAATGAGGCGCAAAATAAGCATTATACCGCTTTGATGTGTTATTTAGTCCAATTTATTTTTTGCGGCATAATACCAACTAAGATTTACACCCAATCCATTGGCCTATTTCGTAAATCAAAATGGTATTACTTGGCAATACCAATAGTTAAAAAATAAGATTGTGGCACTACACTCCAGCACCTTAAACTAAAGTGGACATTAAAATGAATTGCTCTTTTGGTTTGGTGGTATGATGCGGCCGGCATTTTTAATTTATACGAATACAAAGAACCTCCATGTGTTCCAATACTTTGAGTAATGATAAAAAAAATCATTGAATTTGTCTGCAGTTGGCAGGTTATTTTCTAAAGCATACTTGTCAAATTGTTTTCTGTCTTTTAGAAAACCAATTTCGTTTGTTTTCATATCA
The DNA here is from genome assembly GCA_041730515.1 of Methylacidiphilales bacterium. GTDB lineage: Bacteria > Bacteroidota > Bacteroidia > UKL13-3 > UKL13-3 > JAAFJM01. The sequence goes on from JBGSBN010000062.1 coordinate 4,575, forward strand.
AAAACAAAATATTTCCCTGCGTAATCAATGGTATCTCCAATTACTTCACCACAAATAATGTCGTTTGTTACAGCAAAATTTCCAATGTTAATGTCGCTTCTGCTATTGATTGTGTTAGGTATATATGTATTGGTACCATCTATATTTCCAATTTCTCGTCCATAACTTAAAGGTATTCTTGAACGGTCTCCAAGCCCGCGGTCGCCCCAATGTGTGAACATAAAAATGAAAAGGCCTAATGAGTAAATGAGTCTGCAAATTATTTTAAACTTAGGAAAGTGGTTGAGAACCTTTGAAAACCAATTATCTGAATTTTGTTTTGACAAATATTTAAAAGTCAATATTGTTAGATAAGAATAAATGCAACCAAGCACCATAATTTTGAATATGGAGAAAATAAATTGAAATAATATTCCCATTTTGTCAGTCGTTTTTTAAAATTATGGCCATTATCAACCAAAGGATAACGTCAGCTTGCGTATGCAGGGGCATCAGGACGTCTTGCAATCTGAATATAATTTTTCCAATAAAAGATGTAAAAACAAGGTAAAAATTTACGGTGTTTATTAAATTGTTTCAGAAAGCCTAACGTGTTTTTCTATCCTCGGTCTCCATTTTTTCTGATTAGAAATAGTATCAAAAATCTTATCTTGAAAATAAATCTGAATCCATGTTTTTTCAGAAAATTCACAAACATTCTTGTAAGCTTTTTCAGAATGAATCATCAATTTTTGAATAAACTCCTCCTTAGGCTCTCTGTGATTGTTAATCACTTGGCTTAAACTTACCGGAGTTATATCTATATCTTTTGCAAAACTACTTCTCTTGTTATAGATGGTATCAATATAAACAGATAAAAACTCCGAAAAGTGATGGCGGTTGTCATCAATTGGTTTTTGAACATGTTCTTCCATCTTATATTTTAGCTGTAATAGTTTGGAGTGAATAATCTGATCCTTCGACAAGTTTTTTATTCGAAGCAAGCGCTCTTCCATTAAAGCAGCACCATCATTTATACGCTCCTTATTTGATTTGTATCTTGAATCTACACCATATTCAGCATCTTCCTTGTTTATCTTTTTAGTCATTGTCGTATGTGTTTAACAAAGTTAATATTTCTGGAACCTCAATGCTTAATGTCATTCCAGTAATTCTCATGTTATATTTATTTATATAATGTTCAGCAATACTGCTTTTGGGTTTCAATGAAACACAAGCTAACGCCCCATATTCTGCAATTGCAATTTTTACAGCATGTGTAATTAAATTTCCAGCGATGAAATCAAATTGCTTGTCATTACCTTTATTTTCTATCGAAACAGTAAGAAGTCTTATATGAACTCTCCATTCATTTGGAATCCTTTCCAATGATATTAATCCCAAAATATCATTGGAGCCAATCATTTGTATTTTATATATCTCATTGTTCTTCTCAGTTTTCCAATTAAAAAAGTAACGTTCTTTTCCAAGAACTTTAAAGTCGGCTTCTTCAACAGGTAATATCTCCACCTTGTAGGTATTTCCAGAAGAAGTTTCTAAAATTCTCATTCACAAATTTAAATAAAGTTTCCGTAATTTGGAAATAGTATTTTTTTTGTTTCCGTTTTATGGAAATTAAAATTACCGCCAAAGTTTGATCATCAATGCACTAGGATTATTAACAGACTTGAAGTAAAAATATCTTTAAAACAAAAAAATGATGGCTTTATTTTTTAACCAGTTTTAGATTCACTGCATTAGTAATAACGCCTAAGAGGACCTTACCTTATTTGCATTTGTCAAGTTGAAGTGTTAACCAATTTCCAACCGCTTCTTGCGTTTCATAACCGTCTTGTAAATAGTGATTGTAAACCCATTTGCCATTTTGCTTTTCTAGAAAATCTTTAATATTGCCAAATAATGGCGCTTTGTCGGAGGTAAAATTGAATGCATCCTCGTATACGCCAAATTGCTTCAGTAATGTCCATTTGTTTTTACAAAATGAATATATCTTACAACTGTTCACTCGGCTAAAGTCTAAATGGTCAATAACAAGCGCAATTTCGTCTTTACCATCATTATTGTTGTCGCCAATGTTTATTAAGCAATAAAGACCTTGTGCTGCTCCTAAATGCAGCGTATCTTGGTTGTTTTCACTAATTGTCAAATATAGGTTTGCACCCTGTTCATAAAACCATTTTACCACAGTATCCCACTCATTTTGAAAAGGATCGGCCGCATACTCAATTTCTGTTCTTGTCAGTGTTGAATAATTATGTTGAAAGATGGTGTCCTTTTGTTTATCACCATCAAAGTTCCCTACCACAAATAATTTCTCCAATTTATGAAGTTTAATATTAGTAAAAGCCTTAATAGGTGCAGTTGAATGGTCAGCTGTTTTTTCAGTCTGTTCATTACAACTTAGTAGCAATAAAATAAATATTAATATGTAAAGTGTATGTTTCAAAAACGTTGTTTAAGTTTATAGCTGCGAAAAAAATACTGAAAGTAGAGAAATGCTAAACGTTTTTATTTGCAGGCTCCTTTTGCATAATTGGTTATTCCTTTACACTCAGCCTCGCAAGAATTGCCATACGTTTTACCGTTGCAGCCACAAACTGGATCATATTGTGTCGTACAGTTGCAATTCTTGTTATTTTCAATGCAGCCGTCCTTTGTGCATTGCGACAATGTGAACATTAAAATTATTGCTATCAACCATTGTGAAATTGTTTTTTTCATAATAATATTTTTATAGTATTCTAGATGTTTAAAGTCTCGTATTTTTATAACCGCTAATGTAAGCATATAAAATCTAAAATTGCTTTATTTTTAGCTAGGGATTGGCACATAACTTTCATTATTAAATCTTAAAACGTTTTGCTAAAAAAGATAATAATGTTGGCTGTTGGAGTTAAATAATATTTCGAAAGTTACTTAATGCAATTAGTTTTCTATAATCATTTTCTTGGTGCTTAATACAGCATTTTTATTTGAAATAACAACCACATATACCCCATTAGCCAAATCCTTTAGTTGGAAGCTTTTTTTACTACCATCAAATTGACTATCAATCATAACTAATTCCCCATCTGTGTTATAAACATTTATGGTCAAATTTTCTTTCGTTTTTGATTGATTTTCAATGTAAAACATTCCATTTGATGGATTAGGATACAAGTTAAATTGATTAAATGAACTTATTGTTTGGTTTTCTTCCTTTGGCTTTTTTGTTTTTGTATTTTCTTCTATGGTGATATCTATTTGTTTATTAAGCAAAGAATCTGATAATTGAATGAAGTTATTTTTCGCTCGCTCTTTAGCATTGCCTTTGTATTCATAAACCAATACTTTTATATTAGTATTTACATTAGGGCAGTAGGTGTTCTTCATTTTAACTAATTTGTCGTCTATTATCCAATTGTATTCTTTATCAATAGCAAATTTTAAATCAATACATGCTGAATCATATTTCTTAAGATCACAATATAAAGCAGCTCGATTATGATAGATGTATGAATTTTCCGGATTAATATTTAACGCACTTTGGAAATAAACAAAAGCTGAGTCTTTTTGCCCAAGTTCCGCATAACTCCTGCCAATATTATTTAATGCCCTATCGTCATTAGGAGCATTTGATAATGCTGTTTTAAAAAAGGTAATTGATTCTGAATACCTTTTTAGCTGTTGAAGAAAGTAGCCAATATTAAGCTCATAACCCTTTCGTTCAGGAAAACGTTTTTTACACTTTAGAATCCATAAATAGGCATTTTCAAAATCATGTTGCCAATTATAAATCTCCGATTTGCGAGTATAAAAATAATGGTAATTGGAATCAAGCGATAATGCTTTATCTACATATTCGTGTGCTTTATCAAACCTTCCAAGTTGTTTATAAATTAAAGAAATATTGTCGTATGCCTCTGCTTTTTTCGGGTTATACTTCAAACATAATTTATAGAAATAAAATGCTGAATCAACTTGTCCAGCATTATCGTAAATATAGGCTATGGCAAACCAATCTCTTTCACTACAAGGATTCATGTTAAGCAGCTTTCGAGCCAAGGGTAACATTTCGTTAAATTGTTGTTTTTTAAACAACACCTTGGAGTAATGTTCAATTATATCCTTGTCATTTGGGAATTTTTTGTAGGCATTTTCAGTTATAATGAAAGCTTCACTTTCTCTTTGAAGTTGAATTAGGTGACGAATAATACCAGATACATAAATTGATTTATTTCCTTGAGCAATGGAGTCTGCATGCAAATAATAACGAAGCGCCTCTTTATCATTGTGGACTTTATCGTACATCCACCCAATATTTCCTGCTGCAATATCGTTATCCGGATTTACCTCCAATGACTTTTTAAAAAATAAAATTGCCTCACTTTGATTATTTATTTCAGCATCAATTAAACCCAAAAGATTATATGTCCAAGAAATGTTATAATTTAAATTCAAAGCTTGTTTTGTATATTGATAACTAACATCATACGCTCCCATGTAATAGGAAGCCAACCCTAAATAGTAATACGCCTCACCTAATTGTGACTTACTAGAAGCTGCGGATTCAATCACTTTTTTAAATTCTGGAATAGCAACCTGATATTCATTATTATTATAGAAATATTTGCCAGTAACTAAATGCATGTCAATCGACTCGCCCATACATTGTTTTACTAAATCAATATAATATTCACTATTTGCTGATTTATTCAATATGGAGTTAAGGTATAATTTTTCCTCCATTCCCCTGCATGAAGTTTCATTGCGATTTCCCAACTTTACTTTAGCAATATTTTCTTGAGCAGCAAGCATTGAACTGAAAAAGCAAGAAATCAAGAGTGCCGCTCCATAATGTAGAATTTCAATTATTTTCTTCATTTTCTTGTTTTTAATTATGTTGGATAACTGATAGATTTTACTACGTTTTTTAAGTTTACCGCTAACATCTGTTTGCAAATTAAAATTCATACATTACATTCACAAACCGTTTGTAAACATCAACATAAAACATAAAAAACAAAGTCAAAAAAATTGTTTTTCAAACCTTTTTATGGCGCTTTGTTAATCAGCAATAAATAACTTTAATTTTTTAGGCTCTTGTAAGAGAAACTACAATTCATTATAAATACTTAGCTCGCTTTGCTAACGCTATGGATAGTGGGCTGTTAGCGGTTCGGGCATCTTTGACGTCAAGCTTATTTTTCATTTTCCTGTTCGTCAAAATTGTCAAAGTATGTAAAGTCCTTTGTTATAATTCCGTTTTCAATTGTCAAAATGGTGCAGATTGGCAACTCAAATTTTGAACTGTCAGAAGCTGTGCCACTTGACACGAACTCTACAATTATATGTTTGTCACCCGAAGGATAAATTTGAATAACTTTGTCGTGAAGGTCTAGGAAAACTTTGTTTAACTCAGAATACTTGTCAATAATCTGTTGTCTTGTCTGCTTTACTATTCCTTGTCCTAATGAAGGGTCTTTAAATTCAGAAATTTCCGAATACATATTCGCCATTTTCGTCCATTCGTGATTGTTGAAATGTTTAAAATATTGCGTTACTAATTTCTCGTTATCTGATGCTGTTATACTTTGATTGTTGCAAGAAATTAATACAAATGTTGCAAAAAATGATATTGTTAAATGTTTCATCATTTTGTTTATTGATTTGTTTTTCTATGTTTATATTGGATTTTAATTTTCAACATCGAATTTTGCTTCATATACAATTGTGTCGTTTTCACTGAACAAAATTCTTCTATTGTCCTTTTCATTTAGTTCAAATTGGCTATTTACGGTAAATTTTGCCTCTGTAAACTTGTAACCTGTAACTATTGAAAAAGTAGCAGTGTACAACGTGTCTTTAATGATTGGTTTTAATTCCATATCATAGTCCCAATTTAATGGTTTTTCATTTCCACGTATTCCAACTGATTGTATGTTTTCAATACCTTGAACATTAAGTTTTAGAATCACTGTTTTCTTACTGGATTTCTGAACGCAACTACTAAAAGCAAGAAAACTTAAAAGTATAATTATGTGGCTATTTTTTTTCATATATCTTCTTTTTAGAAATTAAATAATCAATCCCAAAACGACCTGAGCCAAGTGTTAAGGTATATAAGCTAACCCATAAAAAACCGAGAGCTGGTAAGGTATTCCACATACCTTGATTAATCTGTTGTAAAAATATTGCCCCGAGCATAGTAGCTAAAATTAAGAAAGAAGCAATTCGAGTTTGAAAGCCCAAAAGCAAAAACAAACCACCCACGGCTTCGCTAAAACCAGCCATCCACGCAAAAAATGCTGGAAACATTTTAAATATTCCCCCATAATTTGCAACATCTGCAGGAAACCAAAATGCGATTTCAAATAAGCCTAAATTTTTGTCTATTGGCGACCAAGGTAAACCAAATTTATCTGCCCCAAAGCTTGAAGTTAATAAATAACCACAAACAATTCGCGGTATTGCTAATAATAAGTCTTGCCACCAAAAAGGCAATAAAACTGGTTTTGTTATCTTTATCATTTATTCTCTATTTTTAATTTTGATGGCTGTTTTGTTACATATAGTATAACTGTTAACGACAGAGTGTGAATCCAGGTGCATCGGGACTATTCACAAACCGTTTGTAAACATCAACATAAAACATAAAAAAACAAAGTCATAAAAATTGTTTTTCAAGCCTTTTTATAATGCTTTACTTAAACAACGGTAATTAACTTAACTTCTAGGCCCGTGTCTGAGAAACTACAATTCATTATAAATCCAGAAAGCGCTTTGCTAACTCTACGAATAGTGGGGATAGTGGGGATTATTTATTATGATTGCATTTTTAAAAAATACCAATAATTGATTTAGCTACTTTTAAATAAAAAATGAAATATTATTTTAAAATGCATAAATGTTTGTTGTGCTTGATACTTTTGGTATTATGCAACAATATAATATTGGCACAAAAGAAAGATGAAATATTGATAGAAGCAGAAGTTAGTCCTGAATATATTGGTGGCGAAGCTGCTATGAGTAGATTTATTTCGTACAATTTTGATTATCCTGAATTTTGTAATAAAAATAATATTGGAGGTAAAGCAGTTATAAAATTTAGTGTAGCAAGTTCTGGTTATGTAGATTCAGCATTCATTCTTGAATCGCCACATCCGCTGATAAGTGAGGAGTACATTCGAGTAGTAAAATCAATGCCTAGGTGGATTCCAGGGCGACAAGCAGGTAGACCGGTAGCTGTTTATTATACACTTCCTATGGTTTGTACACCAGAAAAAAGTTTCGATGATGAACCGCAATATACTTTAGCCAACACACCAAAACCCATTAAAATAGCACCTGAAATTTCAGAAAGTGAGCGTAAGTTAAATTCAATAAAGCAATTTGTAGCACAAACAAACGATGAGTTTTACAACTATGAAATTTTTGGTAATACGCATAATAATATGTTCGCTGACCAAGATAAAATAAGAACTTTAAGTAGTAATGAGTTTTTGAGTTCCCATAAAATTTATTTTACCAACAAAAAACGGCAAATTGATTCTATAAAAAACATAATGAACAATTCAAATTCATGTTTGAACGATTCTGCAATAAATGAGTCGCTTAATAAGTTTGAACTTTACATAGCAAGAGAGTTAAGGTGCATTGAAAGGTTTCAAAATTTAGGTGGTTTTTGGCGGTCGAGCGTGCAGTTTCACCCCATCTATAATAATTGGTACATGAACGATGCCTATACCAAAAAGTATGATTCAGATTACTTAAACAAAAAGGTTAATTTTATACTTTTCTTTGATTTACCTAGCCTTAATTTTACCTCTGGTAATTTAACTAAAGTGGGGTTTAATCATTTCAATAATTTGAGTATTGGTTTGGGCTTTTGTTATAAAAAATTTACTTTTAAAGTGTATGGCGGTTTTACAGCAGGTACTAATCCCAGCTATCAAGTAACCTATAACGATAGCATTGTTAATGCTAATCAATCATCATCTGGCGTGATTGGTTTTGAAACCAATTTCAAATATCATCACAATAAAAAGTGGAGTTGTTTTATAAATGGTGGAATGGGTTATTCAAAATTAAACCAATATTGGCTAGAAGAATTGAAAGAAAAAAACAAAACCGTAGTGTCAAATACTTCTCCGGTATTTAAATTAGGGCATACCATCAGCTATCGATTAAATCCTTTGTTTTACTTTACATTTAATACCAATGTGTCTTATTTAAACCATCAATCAAATGTTGGAACTGATTTAAGCGGCCTGTTATATCAAGTTGGATTTGGATTTGGCATTTGGGGCAATAAAAACTGGTAGTTAAAAAGTATGTAAAATTGTAATTAGCAATAAAAAAGAAAACTATTCGTTTACAATATTTAACCCCTAAAAAACAACAAATGCAATTATTGTTAAAAGTAATTTATAGAATAGCCTTATTTATGCTAATATTTTGGTTAGGAGCAGCGGTGTTAAGCAGTTTTATTCCTTTAGAATTTGCTTCGCAAAATTTTGAACATGCCTATTATTCCATTAGATTTTATGGGGTGCCAATTGCCATAGTTTTTACCTTAACAGGAACTATAAAAAAGAAAGAATCTTGGGTTGAAATAATTTCTAAAATAGTCCTTACCATATTTGCTTGTTTTGGTTCTTTAGTTATTATGACCATGATATTGTTTGGAGGCATGTGTGCTTGGACAACCGATAAAGTTTTATTTGAGCTTAAAAATCAACCGACTATTAAAATTGAAGAACGCAGTTATGGTTGCGGTGCTACTGATTCGGGTCCTTCAAAACTAGGTATATTTAAAGTACGTAATTTTACGCCTTATTTTGTTTATGCAACTCCAATTGATACCAATGAAATAGATAAAAGTGAATGGTTAAGAATAAAGCAAATAGATAATTAATCAATTGGCTTTAATTGTATAGTTGGTTAACCTAAATTAACCAATTAAATTTATTAAATAGAATTACTAATCTGATTTCTGTATAAAAGCGCTACCATTTAACTATATTCAACCTGTTTACGATTAAACAAATTGGCTCGTCCCGATGGGACTTTAATATATCTTGGTTGTCTGCGATGCTACCATAAGTGCGCCTCTACGAGGCTATAGTGACAATTTGAACTCATTAAATTTTTCATACTTAATAATTCATACTTTATCATTTATACTTCATACTTCATTTCACTAAATTTGTTGGCTAATTAACTCGAAATCATATTACTAGCAACTGGCATGTGGGTATTATTTACCCAAAAATTATTTATTCAAATGTGTTTGCATTTTTTATTGTATGAAGCCAAACCACTTTGTTTTCGTTATCAGCTAACTGCTCAATTTGGTTAAGCAGGTGTTGTCTTACTTGTTCCAATGTCATTTTTTCTTCGGTCTTTTTAAAAATAAATTCCACTTTACATAAGTTCGGTATAAAACTAAATAGTTGAATAATTTTGGAAGGTAATTTTCTATCTATAAGTTTATAAATATCGCCATTTGAGTCAACAAATAAATTGTTTAAAAAATATTTTTGGTATAATTCATTATCGGGGTTATATATAAATTCATTTTCAAGAACATAAAGTAAGTAGTCTTCATCTTTATTCCAATGGCTTATGGAAACATTTGCTGCTGGGAATTTCATGGCTATTTTATTTAAATGTTTGGTTTAGGTTGGATTAATTTTTTTACTTTATTTAAGCCCAAGTCTGTAAAATTTTTCTAATAAACAGAAAGCCTGCAAGTATCTCATGAAGCCTATTTCTGTTTATCAGAAAAAGGCACTTTCCTATTGTGTAACATGCGTTAAATTCTTAAGTGTTGGCGGTATTATTCTTTCCATTTTACTTCATCGGTAATTTCCATCGATAAAGTTAAACCATTAACCGTATAGTTGTCTGTAATTGTTTTATCAAAGAAAAAACCGAGTCGTTCACCTAAAGAACCTGTTGGATAAAAATTACTTTCACCAATGTCTCCGTCCATGGTTGAAATGGAGAAAGTTGTACCTGAAATTACAAACTGAATGATTTGAATATTATCTTGATAAGTTTTACTTATATCAAACCCTAAAAACTTTTTATTATTTACAAGCCTTTTATAGAATCTAATTCCTGTGATTTTTTTATCTAAAATATTCTTCCACCCAAAAGAGTTTGGAACAGAATGTTTGACATCATCAACCTTTGCAATTGTTGAAGTACTAACTGTAATATTTGATTTTACTGCCTCAACTGTCAAGTTACCCTGTGGATTTGTCAAAAACCATTGTTCTCCAGAAGCTAAACCAATTTCCCATTCAGGTGAATGCAAAACAAATAACTCTGTATTTACATTAGTCCAATCGCCACTTAAATCGTAATGAAATTTTGTTTCAATATACTTGATATCAACAATGGTTTGACCAAGCAATTTTGAAAATATTTGTATGGTATTACGCTCATCCATTTTAGTGTTATTTTGGGGTAGTCTGTTGCAGTTTACTGCATATATTAGCCAGCTAATTTATATACATTAATTCCATTTATAACCTTTTGTAAACATCATCATAAAACCTAAAAAAACAAAGTGAAATTATTTTCAAGCTTTTTTATGACGCTTTGTTAAAACAGCCTAAAATAACTTTACATTTAATACATAATCCATCAGAACTACATTCATTATAAATCCTTAGATTGCTTTGCTAACTCTAAGGATAGTGGGGTTTACTTAAGGTCTACTTTTTCCTTAACCAAAAATTCTTTTACAGAAGTCCACCTAATGTATGAATACCTTTCGTTATCATATTTTTGAAAAATAATTCGTCCTTCCATTAAGTCTCTCATATATTGCATTCCTTGCCATGCTGGGTAAAGTTCGTTTTCTGAAGGCGAAAAAAATCTTGTTACCTTGATAAGAAAATTTAAAAGCCCAATGCCTCCTGGTCTGAATATTTTATATTGTTTTTTTGTAAGTTCAGTAAGTAGTTTCACAAAGTCGTTGCACGTTAATTTATCACCAGCTATCCTTAAATATCTTGGTGTATTATCGTCAACAGCAGCAGCAGCTGTAAATTCCGCAACATTGTAAGTAGTTGTAAATTCCAAAATTTGATTTGCATTACCCCAACATAAAATCCTTTTTTGTTTAAAAAGTATAAGAGGCATATCTGTAGTTAATAAATCCATAAAAGGACCATTGAATATAGTGGTGGCTTTGATAGGCGTTTTGTCTATATAATCGTGAAACTTTCTCCTGAAATCTAAATTTCTATTTTGTCCTTCTTTTAAATTTGTAAAATCACTTGAATAATCACTTGGAATAAATCTTGGAACATTTGCTTGAACAGCAGCATCTAAAAAAATTTTTTGAGTGTCAATTACTGTTTCTCTTAACCCCGCCAAAGCTGAAACCAAGCAATGCGCTCCTATACAATGTTTTGCAATTTCTGATTGATTGCTTGTATCTACCTCAAAAACTTTTACACCTATTTGTTCTAAATTTTTTATTTTATTAATGTCTGTTTCTAAACGGACAATTGCTCGCACTTCAACACCTAAGGCTAATAATGCCTTTGTAATTTTGCCACCTAAATTCCCTGTTGCACCAGCTACTACTATTATTTTTTTCATTTAGTATTATTAGTTTTTTAGTCTTTATATTTTTTGTGTTATCTGTTACAATGACAGCTCACCTTAGCGTTTAATGTTTTTAAAAGCCAGAGGCTGTTTCATAAGCTCACTGGCAAGATGCTAGTGAGTGCCAAGAGGGAGTGTGTTTTATTGTTTCAAAAATTCGTATTCGTAAATTTTTGGGGTAATTTTTAGGGCTAATACATTTAGTTTTTGGCGTAAGTTGCCAATTAGTTCTGTGTATGTTTCGTCTGTA
>JBGSBN010000063.1:0-16310 GCA_041730515.1 Methylacidiphilales bacterium
CCGGCATCCCGACGACATCGGATTTGGCGACCACGTGCGCGGGGCTGACCAGTGCGAGAGCGAGGACATCGAGGAACGAGATGTGGTTGGCGACCACCAGACCCGGACGCGCCGGATCGGATCGTCGGTAAGAGAACTTCCTCCTCAAATAGGTTGGTAGCACCCGCCAAAGCACATAAGAAAGCGTGCATGACAAAAGCAAAAGGAAGTGGTGGGTTAAGACCTCCTGTTAAGGGAAAGGAACTATCTCGCATGAGATAATCCCAAATCCCTCGTTGATCACAGTCACACTAACAGTGAGACTTACCTAACAGGTATAGCAGTGAATTGGGTGGTGACTTTAACTTTAAAGAGTAATAGAATCAATCTAATATTAGTACTAGGTGAATACTAAAAGATAGCAACACGCGAAGTAATTATTAAATTGTAAACACAACAATCAAAACTTACAAACGAACTAAATAAATCCAAACAGTTACTTTTACCGTAACAGCTAACCAGAATATCTTCTAGGGGCGTATAGCCGTTACACTTAAACTATTGTTGTTACTTAGCTTACCAGTACCAATTACTTTAACAGTTCATGGTCATGTGAAGAAGCTAGAAGATAGAGGCAGAGCAGGCTTTTATGTTGGTGTATGAAAATTTCTTGCGTTTTGTGGTTTCAAATGTATTGGCAAATTGCAAAGCAGAATTAGAAATGGTAGGAAGAGACACTGCAGTTTTAGAACAAATTGTTAGGCCTTTCCCTCGTTTAACTTATGATGAAGCAGTGCGCATTATTAAAGGTGAGCAAGATGTAAACGGACAAAACTCTATTAAATCATTAGAAGATGAATTGGCTCAAGTACAAGCCAAAATAGTAGAAGTAAATGTCGAAATAACAGAACGTGAAGAAAAAATTAAAACTCCTGGAATGAAAAAAGGAGAAATTGGTTTTAACCAAGCTAAAATTGACAAGTTAAAACAAGAGTTAAAAGATTTAGAAGAGCAAGAACGCAATATTCCGGGTTGGTTAAATTCAGCTAGAAACTTTGAATACGGAAACGATTTTGGAGGAAGCGATGAAACTGTTTTAACACGTTTGTTTGATGTACCTGTTATGGTTTACAATTGGCCTCATGCAGTGAAAGCGTTTTACTTAAAACGTGATCCAGAAAACGCTGAATTTGCACGTGGTGTGGATGTATTAGCACCTGAAGGTTATGGCGAAATAGTTGGTGGTGGGGAGCGTGAAACTGATACCGATTTATTAATTGGTAAAATTAACGAACACGAACTTCCAATGGAAGCCTTTGAGTGGTATTTAGATTTACGCAGATATGGAAGTGTGCCTCATGCAGGTTTTGGTTTAGGTTTGGAGCGTTTGGTAACTTGGATTTGTAAATTACCTCACGTACGCGAAAGTATCCCATTCCCTAGAATGTACGGACGTTTATTGCCATAGCATTTAAAAATATTACATAGCAATTCAGTGAAGAGAATTATAAAAAAAAACACCTTTAAAATGTGCAGTTTCGGCTTGAAACTGCGCATTTTTTCATTGTTTCTAACGGTGTTTTTTAATCCGTGTTTTGCTCAAAAAGATACTAACTACATCGTTCAATTTGAACGACCGTATAATATCCAATTAAATAGTTGGCTGAACAAACTTGATTTTTTTATCAATCCTCCTCGTTTTTCTAATTCAACCGAATTAATTAAACTATCGCCTAACATGAGCTTGCAAACGGGTATTAGTTTGGGTTTAAAGCATGTTACTGTGGCTTTTGGTATTCAAGTGCCTCGCACTAGTGGAAATGAGCGTAAGTTTGGCCGCACCAATTATTACGATTTTTCTTTTAGTTATTACCAATCGTGGGGTGGTGGCGAGGTTTACTCTCGTTCATTTATTGGTGTCTATCGTACATTAGGGGCCGATACTAATTTATCACAAAGACCGGATGTCAATATTCAGGCTCATGGTTTAAATTTATTTTACAATGTAAATTATAAAAAATTCTCTTACCGAAGTGCACTTTCCATGGCCGAGTTTCAACGGAAATCATCTGGGTCAATATTAGTTATGTGTGGCCTTGGTTATAGGTCAATGAAAGCCGACTCATCAGTTATTCCTGCCAATATAGATAATGCAAAAAACTATGGCGAATTAACAGGCATGAACTATTTAAGATTATGGCATTTAAACTTCAGGCCCGGTTATGCATACAATTTTTGCTTTAAAGGAGGCTCGTGGTTTATTTCCCCATCAGCATTTTTAGGATTGGGGTTAGCAGCATTTAAAATAAATAGTAAAGTTATAGAGCAAAATGGATTGAGTTACGAGTTTGATACCCACGCCAAGCTTTCTATAGGTAGAAATGGAAATAAATATTTTTGGAATGTGTTTGTAATTTATGATGGTGCATTAAATAGCTTTGGTTACCCTAATTTTGTGGCTTATCAATCTACAAGTGTTGGTTTTAATTTTGGATATAGGTTTTATAAATTGATTCCAAAGCTAAAGTGGTTGTAGGTGTTTTATTTTCAATAATATATAAACAGATGACTCAAAAAAAAATCGGTATTTTATTGGTAATAATATTTTCTTTCTACAATGGTTTATTGGCACAACAAAAGCTCGAAAAGTTTATCAATAAAATTTATGATAAAATAGAAGGCGACTCTGCTAAACCTAAAAAGAACGCATTTTTCGCTGTGCCCATTTGGGGTGTTTATCCTGAAACTGGTTGGCAAATTGGCCTAAGTTTGGTTTATTTGTATAGACAAGCCAATGACACCATTACACGTCCATCGCTAATTCGTTTTAACACCCAATACACTCAACTTGAGCAGTATAGTGTTAGGCCATATATTGATATTTTTACCAAGAACAATAGATACAATTTTAGAGCAATTTACCTTTTTAAATATTTTAACGAATATTATTGGGGACTTGGCAATGAAAGCAATAACCCAAAATCGTTATACGATTTTTCGCAAAATAGGCTTCAGTTACGTGCTACCAAACAAGTATTTAAAGGCATTTATTTAGGCTTACAAACAGATTTAAACTACTTAAGTAATTTTAAAGGCGATTCTATTTTTACCAACGATAATTTGAATGGAGTAACAAATAGTTTTACTTCGGGCATTGGCGCAGTAGTTAGCTTTGATAATAGAGATAAAATTTATTTCCCCACCAAAGGCCATTTTGTTGATATTACTACTTTATTTAACCAACCATTTTTGGGTAGTCAATTCCAATTTAATAACCTAACCATTGACGCTCGTCAATATATTAAATTATGGAAGTTCAATATTTTAGCCCTGCAAGCATTTGGGAACTTTAACGAAGGAAATATTCCATTTAAGCAATTAGCCACCATAGGCAGCGATGCCTTCATGCGTGGATATTACAACGGTCGCTTCAGAGATAATCATGCCATGGCTTTTCAGGCTGAATTAAGGAAACAAGTTTGGGGACCAATTTCTATGACCGTTTTTGGTGGATTTGGAAACGTAGCCAACCAAAGCTCATTATTGTTTGAAAACGTAAAACCAAACTATGGCGCTGGTTTAAGGATTATGGCCATTCGCAGAGATAGGGTAAATATTAGAATTGATTATGGCCGAGGTGAAAATGGAATACAAGGAATGTATTTTACCATGAACGAAGCGTTTTAATTTAAAAGCCATAATGCAGCATTTAAAACGGTAGCAAAACTTACCCATAAAATATAGGGCAACAGCAGTAATCCTGCCACTTTATTAATTTTATTAAACCAAATAATGGTTAGTAAAATAAATATCCAAATAAAAATAATGAGTACAAATGCTCCTAATATTTTTTGCATACCAAAATAAACCAAACTCCACAAAGAGTTTAATACCAATTGGGTTATAAATAAATAAAGTGCTTGTTTAGCAATCTTAGTTTTAAAACCGTGTTTACTTATTAGCCAAATTGCAATACCCATAAGAATGTAAAGCAAAGTCCAAACCGGGCCGAACAACCAATTAGGTGGCTGAAAAAATGGTTTGTTCAAACTTTGAAACCACTGCGTATTAGGGCTAGTAGTTAATGCACCTAAAATACCTGCGCTTAAACAAGCAGTTATCCAAATAATCAGACTAAAAATTGATTTTAAATTTTTCATGGTTTTAAGAATATAATCTCCAAAATACATAACTTTTGGGGATTAGACGGATTTTTATTTACTAAAATGCAATAAAAAAGCCAACCCTAATAAGGATTGGCTTTCTTATAAATTTTTATCAAATACTAGTATCTGTACATTTCAGCTTTGAAAGGACCTTCTACTTTTACACCAATATAATTCGCTTGTTCTGGATCCATTACGGTTAGTTTAGCACCAATATGCGCTAAATGTAAGTAAGCTACTTTTTCGTCTAAGTGTTTAGGCAATACATATACTTTGTTTTCGTATTTATCGCTGTGGTTCCAAAGTTCTATTTGCGCTAAAGTTTGGTTAGAGAATGAATTGCTCATTACAAAACTTGGGTGACCCATAGCACAACCTAAATTTACCAAACGGCCTTCTGCTAGAATAATGATTTCGTTTCCATCTACATTATACACATCTACTTGAGGTTTGATGGTATATTTAGAATCACCATAGTTTCCGTTTAACCAAGCCATGTCTATTTCGTTGTCAAAATGACCAATATTACAAACAATAGATTTATCGCGCATGGCTTTGAAATGACGGTCGCGTATAATTTTTAAATTACCTGTAGCTGTAACAAAAATGTTTGCACGGCTACAAGCTTCTTCCATTGTTACTACTTCAAAACCGTCCATTGCAGCTTGTAAAGCGCAAATTGGATCAATTTCCGTTACCAATACACGAGCACCAGCACCACGTAAAGATTCAGCCGAACCTTTTCCTACATCACCATAACCAGCTACTACAGCCACTTTACCAGCCATCATAATATCGGTTGCTCTGCGTATAGAATCTACTAAACTTTCTTTACAACCATATTTGTTGTCAAATTTAGATTTGGTAACAGAATCGTTTACATTGATAGCAGGCATTACTAAAGTACCTTTTTTCATACGCTCATATAAGCGATGAACGCCTGTAGTAGTTTCTTCTGATAATCCTTTGATATCTTTAGTCAATTCAGGGTAACGGTCAAAAACCATATTGGTTAAATCGCCACCATCATCCAAAATCATGTTTAATGCTTTACCGCCTTCAAAAGCAAATAAAGTTTGCTCTATACACCAATCAAACTCTTCTTCGTTTTGACCTTTCCAAGCATAAACCGGAATGCCAGCAGCAGCTATTGCAGCAGCAGCGTGATCTTGAGTTGAAAATATATTACATGAACTCCAGGTAACTTCTGCACCTAAAGCTTTTAAAGTTTCAATTAATACCGCAGTTTGGATGGTCATGTGTAAACAACCTGCAACTCGTGCACCTTTTAATGGTTGTTCAGCACCATATTCTTTTCTAATGGTCATTAAACCTGGCATTTCTGCTTCGGCTAATTTAATTTCTTTTCTTCCCCACTCTGCTAAACTAATGTCCTTAACTTTATAAGGAGCTACTGATTTTGTTTCTGACATATTATTTTTTAAGTATATTTTTTAAATATTTTTTGCAAAAATAGAATAATCAAGCATTTTAAAAAATTGATTATTAATTATTACAACAAATTAACAGCAAAATGTTTTTCATATTTTTTATGACATTTAGGCTTAATAGCATTTTGTGGAAACAAATTTGTAAAATTGTAACTTTAAATACAACAAATTAAAAACATAAAAATATGCCATATCCAGAAATGTTAGTAGCTCCAATGCGTCAACAATTAGTTGAGGTTGGATTTAAATCGCTTATGACAGCCGATGAAGTAGCTGCCGCAATGAACACCAACGAAGGAACCAAGCTAATGGTTTTTAATTCAGTGTGTGGTTGTGCTGCCGGTACTGCCCGCCCAGGAATTATGAAAGCTGTAAAAGAAGCTACAAAAGTGCCAAACGAATTATTAACTGTATTTGCCGGACAAGAAGTAGAAGCAGTAGCTAAAGCAAGAGAGTTTATAGCTCCTTATCCACCATCGTCACCAGCAATTGGTTTATATAAAAATGGTGAGTTGGTTCATTTTATTGAGCGTCACAATATTGAAGGCCGCAGCGCAGAAATGATTGCCGAAAACTTAAAAGCAGCTTTCGAAGAATATTGCTAAGCAAAAATGATAAATAGAAAGGCTAAAAATGAATTTCATTTTTAACGCATTCAAAATTTTAGACAAATTTTTAATTAGTTTAGACAATAATGAGCTCGATAATTTTTATCGGGCTCATTTTGTTTAATTCCTTCGTTATGGTAAAAAGTAAAAAGTAATATTAAACGCATTTGATAGCAATGAATTTTACTGTGTTTGTTAATGTCTCCATTTTTAGTTAACTGGCTGTTAACCTAAAAAAATGCTTGTTACGTTATTCATAAAGCCAAATGCGATGACTTTTTAATTGTAAACATTAAGCAATAAATTTGGTAAATAAAATAACATTAGAATACAATGGTATTTTTAATAAATTGGCGCACTTAAAAATTTAAAATATGCTTTTAAACCGTTTCCGTATTTTTATCATTTTCTCTGTATTTTTACTTTTATCATTTTCTGTTTTTGCGCAAGTTAATTTGCCTAAAAAGTACCAAAGTTTGTTGTGGGAAATTTCGGGAAATGGCTTAAAAAAACCTTCGTACTTATACGGAACCATGCATGTAAGCGACAAATTGGTTTTTAACCTCCCTGATTCATTTTTTATTGCCATTAAAAAAGTAGATGCAGTGGCTTTAGAATTAAACATGAATACTTGGATTGACGATATTATGTTAATGCAAGAAGCACAAGCCAGAAACAACTTTACTCCTTATTACAACAATAATACTGGTTTTTATAGCAACGCTTTTAGCTTAGATGCGCCAACAGAGCGCGATTTAAAAGCCATACTGCAATTTAGACCTACCATTAGCGAACGACTAATGTACAGAAACAGTAGGCAAAATAGCGATTACCAAGAAGACACTTACTTGGATGCTTTTATTTTTCAGGCTGGCACCAAATTGAATAAAAAAGTAATTGGTTTAGAAGATTTTAAACAAACTGAATTGCTGTCAAAATTAGCCGATAAAGCCGAAAAAGAAGCTCGTTCTGATGAGAAAATGAAAGAGGAAAAGGAACAGAAGCAACTTTGGTTAAATGAAATAACAGGTGAAAAATCTTTTTATGAATTAATGGACGATAGTTACCGTAAAGGCGATTTAGATTTATTGGATAGTTTAAATAAACTGACCGATAGTGAAGGTTTTTTAAGGTATATGCTTTATGAACGCAATAGAATAATGGCCGATAAAATGGATTCTATTATGAAAAAAATGGCATTATTCACTGGTGTGGGTGCTTCTCATTTACCTGGCGATAGCGGTATAATTAACATGTTAAGAAATTTAGGTTACAAGGTAAGGCCAATTGTTTCAAATAAATTTGATATTAAATCGAAAACTTTAATTGACGAAACCCGCTATCCTACTCAAATGAAAGTGCAGTATGCTAGCGATTCTGTATTTTCGGTTTCTGCACCAGGTAAGTTATACGAAATTCCTGTTTATGGATCGTATAAATATTACTTATTTAACGATATGGGAAATGGAAGTTATTACTGTGTGCAACGTATTAACCATTATGGAAAATTATTAGGCCAAAACCAAGAGTATATTTTAAAACGTATTGATAGCTTAATTTTTGAAAACATTCCAGGTAAATTAATCAGTAAAAAAGAATCGAAAACGGCTTTGGGTTATCCCAAAATTGAAATAATAAATAAAACGGCTAAAGGCGATATTCAAAAACAACAAATTATCATTACTCCAACCGAAATTTATTGTTTTAAAATGAGTGGAAACCAAGAATACGTTTCTAAAGGAACCGAAACCAATGATTTTTTTAATTCCATTACCTTTTATGAGTCCAATAAAACCAAGGCAGCTTATCAATCTAATTTTGGCTATACAGTAATGGCGCCAACCAATAAAGTAGTAAGTGTTATTCCTCCGCTTTCGTATAATAGGTTTCAAAATGAAATATTAAATGGATGGTCAAAAAACAACGAAACTTATTCGTTGGTAATGGCGGCTTCTCTTTTCGATGTTGATTATTTAGAAGAAGATACTTTTGAGCTAAATATACTTGCCGAAAGATTTTGTATTCAAACCAATAGCACGCTTTCTAATACCTCGCTTTTTTATAAAAATGGATGTCCAACTTTAAACTTTACTGTTTTACCAAAAGATAATACTACACCCAAAAGTTATGCTCAAATCATTATTTCAGGGCCCAATTATTATCTTTTATGCACCTCGGCCGATAGTTTAGGCTCATTATCTTTTTTCAATTCGTTTGCTTTAAATGCCAAAACATACAGCACTCCATTTACCAATATTACCGATACTACGCTCTATTTTTCTACCAATGCGCAATCGTTTACTAACTTGTATTCCGATTTAATTGAAACCAATGATAATAGCCGCGATAATTATTACAATAACAAAATAGATATTAACGAAAAATGGTTTTTACCTCATAAGGAAATGAAAATTTACCATTCGTTAGATACCAGAGAAAAAATATATGTAGAGTGCCGCAAGTTTAGTATGTATTACCATGAAGATAATATGCAAGCCTTTTGGAAATTAAGAGATGAGGCTTTTTCGGCTGATGGTCGCCTTAAAATTTCGCGATTGGTTACTACCAAAAAAGGGAACGATGTAGAGCGCACTTTATTGCTTACCGATACAGGCTGTTCGAGGGGAATTTTAGTAAAAACCATTTTGCGTTGCGGTGTTTTATATACCCTAAAAACAGTAATTGATACCACACAAGAAATATCAACTTTTACCAAAAACTTTTATAATTTTTTTGAACCAAAAGATACTTGTATTGGCATAGATGTGATATCTAATAAATTAACACCTTACTTTTTTAACTTGGTATATGCCAAAGATTCGGTGGAGAGCCAAAAGGCCAAAGGAGCAATTGAATATGTTCAGGAAAATATGCGCTTAGAAAATATTAGTGATTTAATAAAAACCATTAATAACGAGCAGTTTAACAAGCTATCAACCCCTAATAAAATAGAATTGATTGGCTGTTTTGAAAAAGTAAAATCAAAAGAAGCCATTCCTTTTTTAACTTCGTTGTACCAACAATATTCTGATTCAGTTGAAATAGAATTGGCTATTTTAAAAACTTTAGGACAATTACAAACCACAGAGGCCACTAAAACATTTTTAAAACTACTCACCATTGATGTGCCCATTACCACCAACGATGATGCTACTTCAAAGATATTTTCTGGTTTTTTCGATAGTTTAGAAATTGCTCAGTTTTTGTTTCCCGAAATTATTAAATACACCAAATTTCCTGAGTATAAAAATTTGATTTATAACTTAATGGCCGAAGTGAACGAGGAAAATATTTTTAAAGCTAACCAATACAAAAAAACCATTAGTGATGTATTATTAGATGCCAACTATGAACTAAAAAAATACATTTCGGATGATGAGCGAGATCAAGAACCTTATCGTTATGGTTACAGCAGGTACGAAAATGTTTATTACGATTTAAATTTTAGGCAACAAAAAATTTATAATTACACCTCGTTATTAGCGCCATTTTACAAAAATAAGGATGTAAATAAGTTTTTTGCAAAGCTACTAAAATCAACCACTAGTGAGGTTTTTAGTGCCATTATTTATGGTCAGTTAATAAATAATGGTATTGTGTTTCCAGATTCTATAACAGCTAAATATTCTGCTTCTAACTCAGCTCGAATTTCATTTTATAAAATACTTAAAAAGGGAAATCAATTAGCCGTATTTAATAAAACATATTTAAATCAAAAAGACTTGGTAATTTCCGATTTATATGGTGCAAAGGAGGGTTTTTCAAATGATACTTTGGTTTTAATTTCGGTTAGTACAGTAGTATTTAATCACAAATTGGGCAATGTATATGTTTTTAAATGTAAGCCTAAAGATAAAAAGATATGGAAACTTGGGTATTCTGCTGTACATCCCGCTGATTTATCAAGTATTAACTTAAATGCTGATTTTTCAAAAATTGGATTCTCTTTCGATGCTGAAAGTCAAATGCAAAAAGTAATTACTAGTTTACTTAGGCGCATTAGAATTGAAGACCGCAAAAGGGCTACCATGAACGATTTTGAGACAGAAGCTGTGCAAGATTTTGATTACTAAAAAAGTTTAACTCAATTGGATTTATAAAATAGTACAAAACCTTTCCAGTAACTCGGTGGTTAATGCCGCTAACATAAAAAAGTACCCTAAAATTGGACTTATTGTTTTGTGTTAGTGGCATTATTTGCTAAAATCGGCTATCCATTTACTCATTATCTGCAATTTGGGGTTAGCAGAAATTCAGTTCCAAACATCATCAATTGGTTGGTAATGCTTTATACCGCTTTGAAGTATGATTTAGTCCAATTTATTTTTAGCGGCATAATACCATCTAAGATTTACCCCAAACCCATTGGCCTAATTTGTAAATCAAAATGGTATTAGTTCCTGATCCTTTTTTTTGATTTCCAATAGCAATCTTTCTTTTTAAACTATTGCTTTATTTTAAAAAAGTTTAATACCACTTGCCCACTGTAATTGCACTTTAGCTTTTGCGTATTTGCTTTTTATTTCGGCTTGTTTTATTTGTGCGTCTATTAAACTCCTTTCGCGGGTGTTTACCAAAAACAACGAACTTTCACCATTCTCAAATCTAATTTGTTCGGCATTGCGCAGTGTAAATGAGTTGTTTACCAAAACTTCTTGAATGGTAATTAGTTGCTCTAAATTAATCAAGTTATTATAACTAGCAAAAACTTCGTTAACTAGTTCACGTTTAGTTAACTGTGTTTCAAAATTAATATTTTTTAGCTTTAAATTGGCTTGTTGTAGCTTGCCTCTTTCTTTTCTTAAAAAAAGGCTACTGTAAAAACTTGCCCCAAATTTATATTGTCGTCCAAAAATATTGTTTACATCATTTTGGGTTCCTTTACTATAAGTTTGAAATGGATAATATTCAATGTTTAACTGAGGTTTTAAATTTTCAACAGCCAGTTTTCTATCAATGATTAATTGTTTGTTTTTAAACTGCAATTTCATTAATTCAGGATGATTACTTTCAGTGTAATTGACCATTCGTTGTAAAGAATCGGTGCTTATTAATTTTATTTCTGTGCCAATATCCGATGGAAAAACGGTTGGTTTCAATTGCAAAGGTTCTGTGTTATTATTCCATAAATAGTTACTCAAACTAAGGCTTACGTTTTTAAATTCTACTTGAGTTTCTAGTAAAATAGTTTCCCTTCGTTTTAGTTCTATTAACGCTTCCACACTATCAATGGGTTTATCTTCTCCACCTTTTATTCGGCTTCTTATAAAATTAAACCTATTTTTTGCCAACTCGAAGCTTAATTGCATTAGTTTTAGCTTTTCGTAAGCCAATTGCCACTCCCAATAATCTTTGGCTGCGCTTAAAAGCAGTTTATTTATTACTTTTACTCTTTCGGCTTCATTTAGTCCTTGTAAATATTGTGCTTGTCGTAATACTGCTCTTCTGCTATCAGTTTGTAAACCACGTAAAATTGGAACATTTACCCCAGCATAAAGCATTCCATATTCGCCATATTGAGGCAAGTATTGGCCATTATTTTCTACGAGTTTAACCCTATCGTTGTTTACAGCAATTCCATCACTTTGATCGTATCCTGCCTTAATATCTACCCCAATTAAGGTTGGGATTTTTATTTGTGGTTCAAAATAAGTAAAGCTGTTTTTGCTATCAGTTGTTTTATTCTCAAAATTTGAACTAATAATAGGGTCAAAAGCACCACGAGCAGATAGCAATTCGGCTTTAGCACTTGCGGTAAGCAAGCCAGCTTGTTTTGAAACAGGATGGTATTCAACTACTTGTTTGTAAAAATCCTGGAATGAAAAAACGGTCGAATCTTGGGCCAATACTACATTGCATAAGCAACAAAAAAACCAGAATAGGAGAAGTTTTGACTTCATGTTATTTATCTTTTTTAGTTTTGCCATCAGCCTCTTTTTTATTTTGTTGGTTGGCTTCTTCCATAAAATCGGGAGGAAATGCATTAAACTGGCGCCAAAGTTCGTACCAAACAGGTACATTATTAAGCATTGCCCAACCATAAACTCCACCGCCAGCTCTTATTAGTTCAGGCCAAGGCACATCATTCGGATCTTGTACTACCAATACTCTAAAATTTCCTTTTTCATCTGCATTTCTATCAATGGCTTGTACTAAACCTCCAAAAGTTCCAACACTAGAACTTGGCCAACCGCTAAATACCAATGCTGGCCAACCATCAAACTGAACACGTACTTTACAACCTTTATAAAGCAAAGGCATATCTAAGGCTCTTACCGTCATTTCAACTGCGGTTTTGGTATTGGCTGGAACTATGGTTGCTAAAATTTCATTCTCTTTTATTGTTTCGCCTAAACCTGCTTTTAAAACTTGAACCAAATAGCCATCTTGTGGCGCTTTTATAGCATAAAAACCGCTTCGTAATTGTAGGTTACTATATTCTATACGTAATTTTATCAATTCAGCTTGGCTTTCAAAAAGCTCACCTGCAGTTTCTTCTAAAATACTCTCTGCCTTAGATATCTTATCCAAGTATTCTGCCTCTATAAAGTTTAAATCAATTCTGGCATTTGTCAGTTCATTTTCCGCTTTATCATATTTGTTTTGAGCTTCAATTGACTTAGACTTTGTTTCCTGCATTTTGTTGTTTCTATTCTGGATTTCTGTTAGTGAAGCAAGTCCTTTTTTATATAACTCATTTAAACGTTCATATTGATTTCTTGAAAGCTCCTCATTGGTTTTTGCGGCATCCAAATTCGCTTTTTCGCCTTTTACAAAAAACTGAGCTTGTAGCACTTTGTTTTTTGCCATTTTCAGCTTGATTTGTACACTGTTTTTTAAAGCATCAATTTGGTTTTCTAAAGCTACAATTTTTCTGTTTTTAGCCTTTAATCCGTCTTCTTTATTGGTTATTTGATTTTGGGTTCTTACTAATAATTGTGGGTCAAAAAACTTTTCTTTTACCTCACTAATTACAACTAGCGTATCGCCCTTTTTTATAAATTGACCTTCTACTACTTTCCACTTTTCAATTCTTCCACTTATAATAGAGGGTACATTTTGTGGTCTATCCTCAGGGGCAAAAGGGGTTACTTTCCCTTTTCCATTAATATTTTGTTGCCAAGGCAAAAATAAAACAATAAAAACCAACGAGAATATGCCAATTAACCAATTTCTGATGGTTTTAAATTTTTTGGGTGTATTTACTAATTTAACGGTGTAAAGGTTGCTGCCTTTAAATTCATTAATGGTATTGTTATAAGGATTTTGGTCCATGATGTTTTTTGTAAATTAAATGAAGATTTTAGTTTAAAAAGGGACTTAACATACCGTTTTCACTTAATGTTTGGTAGTTATTATTTTGAATAAAGGTTCCGTTTTGCATTAAATAAATGCGGTTACATCTTTTTAAAATTTCGGCTTGAGACG
Organism: Methylacidiphilales bacterium; assembly: GCA_041730515.1. GTDB lineage: Bacteria > Bacteroidota > Bacteroidia > UKL13-3 > UKL13-3 > JAAFJM01. Next base: position 13,633 of record JBGSBN010000063.1, read on the forward strand.
ATACCATTATTACAGCCCAATCCATATTATTAAAAATATTATTAACCAAAGTGAAGCTTTCCTTTTGGTTCATATTGTAAAAGAAATCATCAATTATTAATAATTTAGGTTTTTGAACAAAACTGCGTGCTAAAAGTATTTTTTGGATTACACTTTTTGGAAAATTAGTACCTCCAGGGTTCACGTTGCTTTGAAGTCCTTCTTCTAATTGAGCCATAAAATCTGTAAGGCACGATTTTTCAACCGCATCTAATACATCTTTAAAAGCAATTCCTGTTCTACCCATAACAATATTTTCTTCTATGGTTCCCTCAAACACATCGTCTTGAGATAGATTATCGCCCACAATTCCTCTGTACGAATCAATGTTTAACTCTCTTAGCGATACGCCATTTAAGGTAAACGAACCTTCATAATTGTAATATAAACCTGAAAGTGTTTTAATAAATGTGGTTTTGCCACTGTCGTTATAACCTGTAATTCCAATCCTTTCTCCATTATTAATTTCAAAATTTATATTGTGTAAGGTACCTTTTTTAAAACCAGGATATTTAAAACTTAGGTTATTGGTTTTTAAAACTAATTTTTTCTCAATTTCTAAGTCATGTAATTCTCTGCCTGCATTACTCTCTGTTTCCAAATCGGTTACGTGTCCTATTTTATCAAGTGCTGTAAGCAAATCATAGGCTACTTCTAAGGTAGAAATAAGTTTTTCAACCGAATTAATAATAAGCACAATAATTAATTCTGCTGCCACAAATTGGCCTAAGTTTATTTGTCTATTTACCACCAAAAAACTTCCTAAAATTAATAATGATGCAGTAATTAGTGTTTTAAACGAAACAATAGCAGCATATTGTTTTACCAAAATACTAAAGTGTTTGTTTCTATACTTTAAATAATTTGCTAATAAATTATCAGCTTTTTGAATAGGTAAATTAGAGTTTCCTGCTAGCTTAAACGAGGTTATGCTTCTACCTATTTCTTGCAACCAATAAGCTACTTTATATTTATATTTCGATTCATAAATGCTGGTTTCAAGTGCTTTTTTACCTGTAGTGTAAAAAATTATTATAATGATAGTAACTATTAAAAAACTAAAACCAATAAATACAACGTGGTAAAGTGAAAGCAAAAGCAAACCAAAAATAATTTGAATGAGCGCTGCTGTTAGGTCAATTAATATTTTAGGTAGTGATTTTTGTACATTTAATACATCAAAAAAACGATTCACCATTTCGGGTGTGTAATGTTTCAATAAGCTTTCTATTTTTATGCGAGGTAATCGCCAAGCAAATTCAAAAGTTACATTTGCAAAAACACGTTGCTGTAGTATTTCTACCATTTTTAATTGTTGAATTTGTAAATAACCCGAAAGGCCGGTTGCTGCAATTACTAATGCAATTAATATTACTACCGATTCAAGTAATAAACCACCCGATATTAACCCAACAATGGCCTGCACTCCCAAAGGCAATGCTAAATTGATAACCGCAATTAAAATAGCAAAAAAGTAAATATACTTTATATCTCGTTTTTCGGCTTTTAATAAACTTGTAAATCGTTGAAATGGTGTGATTCCCTTAACGTGATCATGATTTAGCATAGAGTTTATATGAAAACCTGTTATAAATAAAATGGAATCATTACCTATATTGTTGTCATTAATATAAGCATTGTCGTTTACTAATTGAGCCACAGTTTTTACATCGTTAGCTACTTCGCTAATATCTTTAAAGTGTATATTTTTTTCCTCATTATCTTCAAATACAATTGTTTCATAACTGTTTGATTGAAAATGTTTCAATAAAACTGGTATTAATTCTGTACTCGATTTTTTAAAATAAATGATAGGGATAGTACTTTTACTTAAAATGCTTTCAAATTCTGCTTTGGTAGCAGTTCTTACTTCAAAAGCAAATTTGGCAAAAGTTCCAATATTTATATGCTGTTCAAAAAAAGCATTAAAATCATTTGATAAATCTTGTTGGTATCTTGCTTTTGCTTTTTGTAGTTCTACATGGTCTAGGGTATGGTTAGATGCCTTCGAAAACTCTTCAATTAATCTAACAATTTGGTGGTTATGTTTCATTTATTGCTTAAAACAAATAGTGTTAAAAATAGTTTCAAAAGTAAAACATAAATTTTGTTTTTTGCCAATTTGAATTAATTAACCTTAAATACTTACAAAATTCTTTCAATTGGCCATTTTCTTGCCTATTTTGGTAGCTACATTCGCTATTTATTTTTTGTAGTTCTGCTAATATGCTAATTATTTTCTTTGCTATTAAAACATGTTTTTAAAAAATACTTTTTCACTTTTAAAATAGCATTCCAATTGACTCAGATTTTTCCACAGGTAAATCTTTTGTGTTTTTATAATCAATGTTTGGTTCAAATTGTCAATTATATTTTTTTTAGAAAATGCATTTAAACTGTGCAACAATCAATACTTTTTATAATCACCTGCAAATCAGCGATAAATTTTAAAACAAAAACGATTAAGTACTTTTTTTTACATTTTTTGAAAAAAAAAACTAATATTTTATTCACAAAAAATTACATTTGTAGGCTTTATTTTAAGGTTGAAAACAAAAACATACATAGTTGAGTTCAATAAACTCCGTTTTGGAAAAAACGAATTTACATTTCCAATTGGTTCTGATTTGTACGAAGAA
>JBGSBN010000064.1:0-16083 GCA_041730515.1 Methylacidiphilales bacterium
ACGATGATTTGCCACTTCCGCTTAAGCCAGTAATGGTAACTAGCTTATTACGAGGAATTTTTACATCAATGTTTTTTAAATTATGCTCCCTTGCACCAAGTATTTCTATAAACTCGTCTTCTAAATGTGTGGTGTTTTCCGATTGATTAGTTGTCATTTTTTGCGGCTGGCTAATGCTGCTAGCCTCTGGCAAGTTGCTGTTACACAAGTTTGCCAAAAGCATCAGTATTTACTTTAATAACTACAAAAATAAGCACTTTGTTTTGTATTAATGGATTTAAATTTAGTTGATTCACGCCTTGCGTGATTTAGTTGTTTGATTTTTGAGTTGTAGGTTGGTGCGTTATAGGGTTATAGGGTTACGAGTTAACGAGTTTTATCCATTTGGCTGCTGTTGTGCGTCCTCGCCAACATCAATTTAATGCCAACCGTGACAGGTTTTTAAAACCTATCACGTCTTGTTAGTGAAGCAAATTTTTGTAATAAAATATTTATAACAGCAAGTTTTTTTAAAAAGTACTATAATTATTAAATGGAATTAATATAATTGTAGGAACGTAAAACATCAAGTTGCGCCAAGCCAACTGCTTTTGGATTGATAAGGATGATAATATAACCATATGCAAGTTGAATAAAACCTTAACAAAACCAATAATAGGAATAAACAATTTATGAAAAGGATATTTTTAACAATATTACTAATTGGGGCTATAAGTCAAATAGTATTTACCCAAAACCTCAACAAAGCTAAGTTAGACAGTTTTTTCAACACGCTAGAAGCAAACAATAAGTTAATGGGAAGTGTTGCTGTTTCTAAAAATGGAGAAATTATTTACACAAAAACCATTGGATATTCTGATTTAGAAAATAATGTTAAAGCTACTGAAAATTCAAAATACAGAGTTGGTTCTATTTCAAAATCATTTACTACAGTATTGATTTTGAGGGCTGTTGAAGAAAAGAAAATAGACTTAAATCAAACCATTGACAAGTGGTTTCCTACAATCAAAAATGCAAAAAAAATAACAGTAAAACATTTATTAACGCACAGAAGTGGAATACACAATTTTACTGATGATGAGAACTATTTAACTTGGAATACTTTTACTAAAACAGAAATAGAAATGACTCAAATTATTTCAAAAGGTGGAAGTGATTTTAAACCAGATAGCAAAGCAGCATATAGCAATTCAAATTTTGTGCTTTTAACCTATATTCTTGAAAATACTTTTGCAAAATCATACTCCGATTTGATTCAAGAACGCATTGTTAAACCAATTGGATTGACAAACACTTATGTTTTTGGTAAAGTAAATACTAGCAATAACGAATGTAAATCTTACAATTTTGAAGGAAGTTGGAAAGTTGAGCCCGAAACAGATTTTACGGTTCCCTTAGGTGCTGGTGCAATAATTTCTACCCCCACCGATTTAACCAAATTTGCCGATGCTTTATTTAACGGAAAACTAGTAGCAGCCGAAAGTATTGAATTGATGAAAACCATTAAAGATGGCTACGGAATGGGGTTGTTTCAATTTCCTTTTTACAAATTAACTGGCTATGGACATACAGGAGGAATAGATGGTTTTAACTCTGTTTACAGCTATTTTACTGATGATAAAATTTCGTATGCTTTCACTTCAAACGGAACAAACTTTAATAACAACGAGATTTCAATTGCAGTTTTAAGTGCTGTTTTTAACAAGCCTTACGAAATTCCAGTATTCTCAACTTTCAACTTAACTTCAGAAGATTTAGACAAATATTTAGGCCTTTATGCTTCTAAACAAATTGCTTTGAAAGTTACCATAACCAAGGAAGGAAATACTTTAATTGCGAAAGGATCAGGACAACCTTCATTTTCGCTAGAAGCCACAGGAAAAGACAAATTTAAGTTTGACCAAGTAGGGGCAAAATTTGAATTTAATCCAACCGAAAAAACAATGATTCTATTTCAAGGTGGTGGAGAAATTAAATTTACTAAAGAAGAAAAATAGAATTGCTCGATATTAAGGATTAAAATTGTAGGTTCTTAGCTTTTATCTAATGTCGAATCCTCGCCAACAGTAATAAGTTTAATTCAAAAACCAGTTAACTAATTAATTTTGTTGGAGTGTTTTTTTGGAATTATTGCTTTGGTTTGTTCCCAAGTTTTTAAATTCAAAGTATCTTTTTTCTTTATTTTCAACTTGCATAATTACCATAGAAACCTACATTTGCCAAGTGTTTTAACCAATTGGTTTGGCATTAGGATAACTTTTACTAAACAATACATGGAATTAAATACCAATTATTTAATCAAACTTTTTTTAGGAATATTAGTAGCAATTATTCTGTTTCACTTTTGTATAATATTAAAAATAATTCCTTATGATATAACTTGGGGAGGCAGGCTGAAAAACGATGGCGAAATGTATGGGTTCGAAACCATTTCCATTTTAATCAATCTGTTTTTAGTGTGGATATTATTAATGAAAGCCAATTTGGTGAAATATCAATTTTCTGCGCGAACGATAACCATTATTTTATGGGTATTTTTTACCATTTTTGTTTTAAACACTGTTGGAAATATTTTTGCAAAAACCTTATTAGAGAAGTTATTTGTGTTATTAACAGGATTTTTTGCTTTTCTGTTATGGAAAATAAACCGCCCTTACCAAATCAATTAAATCATTTTCAATGCTACATTGGTGGTTGAATTAATTGATTTTGGCGAAGAAAAACGGTATTCTATTTTAGAGTAAAAAGATCAACTTATTTGCCTTTTTGTCCTTTGGGTTGAAGTGGCCTTATTTCTAAATTAACAGTATGAAAATTGTCGGGCATTTGCAAGGCATAAATAATATTTGCAGCCACATCTTCGGGCATAAGCATATAATCGTGGGGTTTTACACCAGGGCTATTTCTAAAAAAATCAGTTTTGGTAGAGCCAGGATAAATACAAGTAACCTTAATTTTAAAATCTCTTACTTCTCTAAATAATGATTCACTTAAACCTTTTACTGCCCATTTGCTAGCGCAATAACCTGCCACTTGTGGCATACCTTCCAAAGCAGCCGTAGATGCAATATTTATGATATGGCCAAATTCCTTTTCTTTCATTTTAGGTAAAGCCATTTTACAGCAATAAAAAATGCCGTTTACATTGGTTTCCTGCATTTCGTGAAATTCTTCAACAGGCATGTCTTCTAAAAAACCAAAATAACCCAAGCCTGCATTGTTTATCAAAATATCAATGGTTTGGTTGCTTGCAGCAAAAATGTGTGAAAAAGCATTTTTCACCGATTCAAAATCACGAACATCGCAATTGATAAAAGTATAATTTGGATTTGAAATATCGTTGTTGTTTCGGCCAAGGCCAAATACTTTAACTTCATTTGCCAATAATTGTAGGCAAACAGCTTTGCCAATTCCTTTGCTAACGCCAGTAACTACTGCTATTTTGTTTTGTAAATTCATGTATAAAATTTAAAGATTTTTTGATTGAATGATTTTTTGATTTAATAGATTACAAAAATTATAAGATTGAAAAGATAATTTTATAATTTGAAAAATATGAATGCTAAAGGATTTTTATCCATTCTGTTTTGCAAAATTGTAAATGACCATTCCAAGCAAAGTTGATATAGGTTTTTAGTATGGTGTAAAAGTGTTTTTTGGGTTTAATTCAAATTATTGATTGAGTCTATCATTTTTTTTGCGTCTTCTGCATTCTCTCCCTCAATGTATGAATCGCCATTTTCGAGCCCACTTTTTAATTCATTAAATATTTTTTTTTATCTGTGACCTTTCATAATTTTTAAACTCAACGCTATCTTCATTGTTTAATGTTCTTCCGAATTTTGATAACCAAACATTCCAATCTAAGGTTGAACCTCCACCATTAGAATTGCTTCTTACATTTTCAACGCTAGTAATTTTAAATCCATTATTTAAAATAAAATAGCCTGAAAATTCTTTGGTAATACTGTCTTTGTCTAAAATTTTGTGTGTATGCTTAATAATATAAACTTCACTATTAGGAATTTTCCCCTCTTTGTTTTGCATAATGGAAGTTGAAAATTCGTCAAACGAAATTGATTGATAACTCTTTGGATACAATGCATATTTTTTTATCCAAGAGCCTATACTTCCCTCAATTTCTTTTTTTATTTCATTACTTTTCTGAATTTCTTCATCAGTTAATATATGATAACCACAACCAAAACAATTAAGTAATAGCACAAAGAGGAAAAGATATTTAATACTCATTTGTTTAAAATTTGGGAGCAAAATAACTGAAAATTATGTTTAAGAATGTTACTTTAAAAACAAATTTAATATCCTCCAATAAATTTTTGTTATTATTGCTGGCTTAAAAAATTTACTTTAAGCTTATTACTAGCTATTTAAAGGAGTTAGTAGTTATTTAAAAATAAAAATATTTTGAAAAACATTACTACAGGGCAATTTAAAATGATTGCCAAAACGCAACAAGGCTTAGAGCCTTTATTAGAAAAAGAATTACAAGATCTTGGAGCGCAAAATACACAGCGCTTAAAACGAGCAGTTAGTTTTGAAGGTGATAAAAAGTTAATGTATAAGGTAAATCTTCATTCGCGTTTGGCGTTAAAAATTCTTTTGCCTTTTTATAGTTTCAAAGCCAGAAACGACCGTGAATTATATGATGCAATTGGTACTATTGATTGGAGTACATTTTTAGATGTAAATGGTTCGTTGGCAATTGATGGTTTATTGCGTTCTGATTATTTTAACCATTCGCAGTATATAGCTTTAAAAGCCAAAGACGCCATAGTTGACCAATTTAGAACTAAGTTTAATAAACGCCCAAATGTTGATATAATTAATCCAGACTTACGTTTAAACTTACATATTTTTCAAGATAGTGCCACGCTTTCTTTAGATTCAAGTAATGATTCATTACACCGCAGGGGTTACCGCGAGGATGCAAATAAAGCGCCTTTAAATGAGGTTACTGCAGCAGCTATTGTAAAAATGACGGGTTGGAACGGTTCAGAACCTTTAATGGATGGCATGTGTGGTAGCGGAACCATATTGATAGAAGCGGCCATGATTGCCAAAAATATCCCTGCAAATTATTTACGTAAACGTTTTGGCTTTCAATCGTGGTTAGATTACGACCATAAACTTTGGCAAGAGGTAAAACAAGAAGGAAAAGCCATAATAAAAGATATTAAATTAAACATTAACGGTTCTGATATTTCGTGGGATACGCTAGAAATAGCAAAATCAAACGTAGATAAAGCTGGTTTAACAGGGGTAATTAAATTAGATAAAACACCATTTGAAAATCTAAAGCCAATAGCTGAAAGTGGTTGTTTAATTATGAATCCGCCTTATGGCGAGCGTTTGGCACTTGAAGAAGCAGCCGAGTTTTATAAAATGATTGGCGATAAGTTTAAAAAAGATTTTTCGGGTTGGCAAGCTTGGGTTTTATCGTCAAATAAAGAAGCTATGAAAAGTATCAGACTAAAAACTTCTCAAAGGTTATTGGTTTTTAATGGCCCATTAGAATGTAAATTTCATCAATATGAAATGTACCAAGGTACCAAACGTGTTTTTGATAAAGAAACTAAAGCTGAATAAATTATTCGTTCACCATATTTAACCAAACTGCTTGCCAATGCTCCCATTCAGGAGTATTGATAAGGTTGGAGTTATGCCAAATACTAATAAAGTTTCCGCCTACTTTTCTAACTTCAGTCTTTAAATTTCGAATAGCCAAGTCGGCCTCTTTTGGTGTAAAATTTTCTCCATTTTTTAAAGTAACATCCATTACGCAAGGCGAAAATATTTCTTACTTTTTTGCGGTATTTTCTATCAAATCAAAAAACTGAAAACCTTTGCAGGTGCTAGCTCTAAAGCCTATTTTATTGCCATAAGCCATGCTATAATCTTCTAATATATTACTTTCTATTAAATGATTAAAACTAGCAGGCAGTTTAAATTTTAGAAAATGAAACCTGCTGGTACTAACTGGATTATTGCTAATTTTTTCTAATTCAGTTTTTTCGGTTAAAAGTATTTTTTTGCTTGAACTAGCGTGGTATGAAGGATGAATTCCAATTGGAAATTTGCTAGCAATTTGCTTTATTAAGTTCTGATATTCAATACTTTCTGGAAGTAGGTTCTTGTCGTGAGTACTTTCGCTTTCGGCTAATAGAAAAAAGGAGTGAGATCGTTTATTACCCAACGATTTAAAAATAAAATCATATGTATCAAATTCGTCTTTCAGGTTTTTATCAAATTGTTTTTTCAGTTCTTTAAAGTCAAATCGAAATAAATTGCCCAATGCTTTTTTATAAAACCTAAATTTGCTCAATCCTTTGTATTTATAAGCAAAATCAATATCAAATGAGTTTAGTTCAGAATAATTGGTTAGCGTATAGTTGATGTGATTGTACTGTTTATGAATTATTTTGCCGAGTTCCATTGCCCATAAATCAACCAAAGGAATTTGTAAAAAACCATTTTTAAAAGCCAAGCTTTCTTCAACCTTAAATCTATTGTGTAAATCGAAATGAGGGTGAATGTATTCCTCATATCTACTTAATAAATAAAAACTGGCACTAAAAATATCGAATGGTAAATGCTGTTTTGGGGGCTCTACGAATTTATCCGTATCAAATTTTAAGTTAAAAAAGGTATGAATAAACTGCTCGCTTTTTTCAACTAAAACAGGTATTTTCTTTAAATTTTCTTCAAATAAAATGGTGTGAGCTGGAATATTAATGCAGTGCTCCATTATCGTATTGGAGTAGTTTATTTTAGGCATTTTAGAACGCATAAAATAATCAAAGCTATCGGTTACGGTATAACTTATTTGAAGGCGTTTATGTAAAACCTCATTTAAAATATAGAGTAACCTTGGCGATTTTTCGTCAGCTACAAAAATCAAAAGCATATTGCAATATACAATTTAGGGTTAAATTATATATTATTGTTTTTCAAGTTGTTTTATTTCTTCTGCAAACCAATCGCCAATAGGTCTTTTGGTCCAAATACTCTTTATACCCATTGCTTCTGCTGCTTTAAAGTGCATTCGGGTATCGTCTATAAATATGGTTTCTTCAGGCTTTAGGTTATTTTCATCTAAAATAATTTGCCATGCTTCTAAATGTGGTTTGCGTAAATTTATTTGATGCGAGTAATAGATTTTATCAAAAAGACTTTCCCAAATTTCATCGGGATGGTCTTTTTCAAATATTTTTTTAAATTCTTGGATGTGTAATTCGTTGGTATTACTTAAAATAAAAATCTTGTAATCTTTTTTAAGTTGTTTTAAAATTTCTATTCTATCTGCTGTTACATTTAAAATCATGTTGTTCCATGCATGTGTAATTTCCATATCACTTGCATTGCCTTTTAGCTCAGCTTTAATGGTTTGTACAAATGTTTCGGTATTTACTTTACCCAATTCATATTCTTTAAATATGGGCAACTTTTCATTTACTTCGTCTAAATCAATATTGAGTCGTTTAAAACTTCTAATAGTTCTATCTTGATCAAGATTTACAATTACACCACCTAAATCAAAAATTATTGCTTTATATTTTAACATTTTATAAAATTTATTTGCAAGAATAATACAAATTACATACTTTCGCACTCCCTAAAAAATCAAAGAATAATCATTTGATTTGGGCCTATAGCTCATTCGGTTAGAGCAACTGACTCATAATCAGTAGGTGCCTGGTTCGATTCCAGGTGGGCCCACAATTAACAAAAGCTATTTCTAAAAAGAAGTAGCTTTTTTTGTGGGAGAAGTTTTTGAAAAAGTTATTTTTTAGAAAGTTTTTAGTTTAATCAGTAGGTGCCTGGTTCTTCGGATTTGTCGGAACCAGGTGGACCCACTAAAGCTACTTCCATTAGAGGTTGCTTTTTTTGTTTTCAGTATTTTTGTAAATTAATAAAAGAATTAAGTCCTATAATTTGAAAGCTTATCTGTACATACTTTATAGCACTAAAATTAATAAATACTATGTTGGTATTACCACTGATAGTGTTTACGATAGGTTGGAAAAACATAATACAGGATTTTACAAAGGAAGTTTTAGTAAAGCAGCATCAGATTGGGAGATTAAAATTCAGATTGAAGTTGAAAATAAAGATACTGCAATAAAAATGGAGCAGTATATAAAAAGGATGAAAAGTAGAAAGTTTATTGAAAAGTTAATTAGTTCAGAGGCTGAAAAGCTATTATTCTTAGAAAAATTTATATTTTAATCTGTAGGTGCCTGGTTCTTCCGATGCATCGGAATCAGGTGGGCCCACAAAATTAAAGCTACTTCTTAAATGAGGTAGCTTTTTTTGTGGGAGAAGTTTTTGAAAAAGTTATTCTTTAGAAAATTTTTAGTTTAAAAAGTAGGTGTCTGGTTCTTCCGATTTTATCATAGGCGTCAACTTAATGGGCAAAAAAAGAAACTCCGGAGTTTAATATGAATAGCCACAAGTGAAACTGGTGGTTACGTGTATGGATAAACACAACAAAACTCCCGAAACATTTGCACAAGCCTTCGGCTTGCGCAAATGTTTCGGGAGTTTTGTAAAATAGGCTATGTTCATTTTTTCAACGGGTTAAAACCCGTTGTTACAAAATGTTTCGTTCCTCTGGAACTTCAGCCACTATAAATGTTTGCAAGAAAATACAAAAATTAAGTTGACATCAATTGGAACCAAGTGGCCCCACAATAGCCACTTCCCAACGAATTAGCTATTTTTTTTCAATAAATTTTAAACAATTATCAGTATTTAGTTTCTATAATTTGAAATCTTATTTGTATAAACTATATAGCTCTAAAATTAATAAATACTAGCTTGGTTTAACAATAAGTTATTGTTTAATTCATTAGAAAAATGGAATACGATGGAATTAAAGATTAGTCCGTTTTTCTCCACTTTTTAAATTATCATATTTTATTTTCGTTTTTACTAAGCTTTTTTAAATTTAGCGTACTTTCAATTATAGTTGTATATTTTATATTTTCCATTCCTCATTTTATTTACTTTTGCTCACCAATGCATACGCCACATTTAAAAGAAATAATTTCATCGCTGCCCGAAACACCTGGCATTTACAAGTATTTTGATAAAGATGAAACACTTATTTACATTGGCAAAGCCAAAAGTTTAAAGAAAAGGGTTAGCAGTTATTTTAATAAAAACCATTACGAAAATCGTAAAACGGCTATCATGGTTAGTCGAATTTATCATATTGAATTTACGCTTGTTGAAACAGAAATTGATGCGTTATTATTAGAAAATTCACTTATCAAAAAATTTCAGCCTAAGTTTAATATCAACCTTAAAGACGATAAAACCTATCCTTTTATTTGTGTGAAAAGGGAGCGATTCCCAAGGATTTTTTCTACCAGAAATCCAATAAAAGACGGGAGTGAATATTTTGGTCCGTATGCCTCCGGCAATATGATGCATACCATATTAGATTTAATAAAAACCATTTATCCCTTAAGAAACTGTAGTCATAATCTTTCAGAAAAAAACATCAATGAATTTAAATTTAAAACTTGTTTGGAGTTTGATATTGGAAATTGCAAAGCACCTTGTGTTGGATTAATGAAAGAGGACGAATACCAGCAAAATATTAAAAATATTAAAAGTATTTTGCGTGGTAATTTGGGCGAGGTAAAAAGCCATTTACGGGTACTTATGCAATTTGCATCGGATGAGTTGAAATTTGAAGAAGCAGCGCGTTATAAACGCAAGCTAGATGTGCTTGATAACTATCAAAGCAAATCAACCATCGTATCGGGTATTATGAATGATGTGGATGTGTTTAGCGTAGTAAGCGATGAAAAATTTGCATTTGTTAATTATTTGAAAGTTTCGAATGGAATTATTATTCAAACACAAACTTTTGAAATAAAGAAAAAATTGGATGAAACTGATAATGAATTATTAAGCTTGGCCATTGCAGAAGTAAGGGATGAATACCATAGCACAAGTAAGGAAATTATTGTTCCTATAGAATTAGATTGGAGTGATGAAAAAATAGAAATTACCATTCCAAAAGCAGGCGATAGAAAAAAGCTATTGGACCTTTCGCTTAAAAATGCACTTTATTATAAAAAGGATAAAATTACTAAATACGAAGCGGTAAATCCTGAATTGAAAGTGGATCGAATACTTACTCAAATGAAAAACGATTTGCGTTTAAAAGATTTGCCTCACCATATTGAATGTTTTGATAATTCTAACTTGCAAGGCACAAATCCTGTATCGGCTTGTGTAGTGTTTAAAGATGCAAAGCCAAGTAAAAAAGACTACAGAATTTTTAACGTAAAAACGGTAGAAGGGCCAAATGATTTTGCAACCATGGAAGAGGTTGTTTATAGACGCTACAAACGTTTGATGGATGAAAACCAACCTTTGCCCAATTTAATAATTATAGACGGAGGAAAAGGTCAATTAAGTTCAGCTATTGCTAGCTTAGTAAAACTAAATTTATATGGTAAAATACCTGTAATAGGAATTGCAAAGCGGTTAGAAGAACTTTATTATCCTGATGATGAATTTCCATTATATCTAGATAAAAAATCGGAAACACTTATCATAATTCAACACCTGCGAGATGAGGCACATCGATTTGGAATAACAAACCACAGAAATAGGCGCAGTAAGAATACATTTATAACGGAACTTGAAAACATAAAAGGCATTGGTCCAGAAACAGCCAAAATGCTTTTAAAGGAACTTAAATCAGTGAAGAAAATACAAGAAGCAAATTTGGATTTATTAACCAATATTATTGGCGCAGCCAAAGCCAAGTTGGTTAAAGATTATTTTGATCAATAATTTTTTTATGACGAACATATAAAAACAGGGGAAACCCAAATGCAAATCCAATTAAAATAATGGCGATTGGATACAGCCAATATCGCTTTATTTTTAACCTAATACCTTCTACTATAACAAAAAAAGTACCGGCAATGGCACCTGTCCAAAAATCAAAGGTCAGGCTTTTGGCATAGTAGTTATCAACCCAAGTACTTTGAATAAAATTTAATATATCAAACTTGCCATTATGGGTTATGGTGCCTAATAACACATAATAAAACGTTAAACCACCGCCAATTATGGCTAATAAAAGGTAAAAATAAGCTATGTGAAATTTACGCATAATGGCTATTAAACTTTAAATATTTTTTGTTCAAGTAATTTCATAATCCAATCGCGTTTTTCTAAACTAATTGAAATTTCGTGTTTATTATTTAAAGTAATATAACCGCCTTCACTTTTATTTATTTCACTTATAAAATTAAGGTTGATGATATTTGATTTATTTATTCTTACAAAATTATCGCATGGTTGTAATGCTTCTTCAAATTGTCCTAGGTTTTTACTAACAATAAATTGCTGTTCATTTTTAAGAATTACATCCGTATATGATCTATCAGCTTTCATTAAAACCAAATCATCTAAATCAATTAGTTTTACACCTTGCCCAACAGTAATGGCTATTTTCTTTACATTGTTATTTTCTAGGTTATTCTTCAGGGCGCTAATTATTTGTGAATTTTCATTTTTTTGTTTGCGCTTGGTAATTCTATTTATAGCATTTACTAAATGGTCAGCATTAATTGGTTTTAGCAAATAATCGGCAGCCGAAAGTTTAAAGGCATCTACTGCAAAATCGCTATACGCGGTTACAAAAATAATGTCAAATGGCATTTCATCTATATCCCAAAAATTCAGAATTTCTAGTCCACTGTATTCGGGCATTTCTATGTCTAAAAATACAATATCGGGCTTATGTTTTTTAATGGATTCAATTCCAATTTGCAAATCATCACAACAATCTAAAATGGTAATATTTGAACAGGTATCGAGCAGCATGGCCTTTAATAGGTTCTGTGCTCGTTTTTCATCATCAATTATTATTGCGCTTAAGTTCATTTTATAATATTATTACGGGTATTTCTATTATTACTCGAGTTCCTAAAGGATTATTTTTTTCGTCATACAAATCTATAATTTCTATCCCAGTTTTTAGTTTATCTTTATCTTGATTTAATATTTCTATTCTCTTTTTATTGGCTCGGGTCGAAAATGATTTATGCACTCTATTTTGACTCTTATTAATTTGGGTGCTTTTGTACCTACCAACTCCATTATCCTCAATAGTAATAATTAATACTTGATTATTTAAAGTAAAATAAATTGAAATTTTTTTATCACCCTTTTTATGTAAGAGTCCATGTTTAATTGCGTTTTCAACATAAGGTTGAATAATCATTGGAGGAATTCTAATATAATCCTTTACTATGGCCGAATCAATGATAAAATTATAGTCTAACATTTCGTTTAGTCTCACATTTTCTAAACTTAAATATAATTCCAAAGCTTGTAATTCTTCTTTGAGCGAAACAGATTCTTTTTCACTCATTTCTAAAATCAAACGAGTTAAATCACTAAATTTTATTAAATATTCAGAAGCATTTTTTTTATCGTTGGTATAAATAAAACTATGAATTGTATTTAACGCATTGAAAATAAAATGAGGGTTCATTTGAGTTCTAATACTAGTTAATAAAGATTGGCGTAAATCTTTTTCTAGTTCCACCTTTTCAAGTCTTAGTTTATTGGTGAATCTAATATTTTGAATTCGAATATACATTACAAACATTACTAAGCCTGAACTAACTAATACAATTAAAACAATAAACCACCAGGTTTTATATAATTGTTGTTTTATTTCAAATTCTATTTTTATAGGATTGGTACCCTTTTCATTTGCAACTTCTATTTGTAAATCATACTTTCCAGGAGGCAGTAAACTCAAGGTAATATAGCCTTGCAATGCAGGTATTTCTTTCCAAACATCATCAGTATTTAACCGGTATTTTATAATTAAATTTCGTGGTAGTTTATAATTAATTACATCAAAATAAATAGAAATATTGTTCTCGGTATGTTGTAGTTTATTTAGCGATTTATATTCAATATTATTTACTAAAATTTTGGTTATATTAATGGGTGTTTTGTAGGCTGTTTTTGTTTTTACTTTATTATTGAATTTTACAATTGAATTGAGTTCGGTAGCATAAATATAATTATCGTCACCACTTAATAGTTCAAATGAATTATTGGGGAAATTAATAGAATTTAAAAGGCTTTGTAGTTTTCTAGTAGTTAAATCTAAACTATATAAACCTTGATTGCAATTAATAATTAATTTATTACCACTTATACAAAAATTTGTTATCGATTTTAAAGGCAACGCATCAAATAGCATGACTTTATTGGTATCGCTTATAACGTATAATCCCTTATTAGTTTGAGCTGCAAATATTAACCCATTATGCTGTATTAGTTGCTTTGCCGATATGGAACTGTTATTGTATTTAAATTTACCAATCCGAAAGTTTTTTAAATAATATAAGTTGTTTATACTAGCCGCCACAATCATTTGTTGTTTTTCGGAAAAAACGATTTTATAAAATCGTTCGTTTGATATTAACTCAATAGCATTCTTTCTCAACTTACTGTTTGCTACTCCTAACCACTTGTTATTGGCATTTATTTTATTAGAAAGGCTGGTATTAGCTAAAAATAAAGAAAATGAATTTACATAATAATATTGATGGTTATGGGCAACAATGCTTTTTGCATTTATTATTTTCGGAACTTTTTTTAATGTATAATTTTTTAAATCTATCGTAAAATGATTTAGTGTAGATACATTTAGTTGATTGGATGATGCATCATAATAAATATTTTCTATATTTTTTATTTCGTGTAGGTTTATCTCTTTAACTATTGATAAAGCGTTTTTATTTAACAAAAATACTTTGCCATTTTTGGTGCCAACAGCAATTAAATTTTTATCATTAATTAAGCAAATAGTGGTAATATTATCAATTCGAGGTAAAAATTGCTTTACATTATTTGGGTCGGGAATAATAAATACCCCACTATACAATGCACTCACCCATAAATTTCCTTGCCTATCTATTATTTGATCACTTATTGAATAATCTTTAAAAAAATGTTCTTGCTTGTTTGAAACTAAATCAGTTATAATTATTCCATTGTAGGTATTACAATAGAATTTTTTTCCAATTTTATTAAAGGTGGTAATATCAGAATTTGTAGCAGTAGCGTCTATAAATAACCGCCAACGTGAATTAATTAAAATATATACTTTTCTGCCTGAGTGGTCTATTCCAAAAATACTTTTATCAATACATTTAATATTTAATTTCTTGGTGTCAAATTCTTTGTTATGAGTTAATTTTTTAAACTTATTATTAGAGTAAATATATACCCCTAAATTGGTGTTTAAAACTAATCCTTTATTCTTTAGGTAGCTGTAATAATTTATTAGATTAAGGCAATTTGGATATATTTTTTTAATCGAAAAAGAATCAATATCTACCTCATTTATAATATTATTTTCTATATAATATATTTTTTTATTGCCTTGTACCAACCCCGATTTACTAAAAAAAGTGTAGTTACTTTTTTTGTTTAGCAAGGTTATAGAATCATTTTTTATGTAAAATACTTGACCAACAAAATTAGCACACCAAATAGTTCCATTTTCATCTTCTATAATGTTACTCAACTCAAAGCTATTCATTAGCGGATGGGTAAAGTTCTTTATGTTATAACCCGAATAGCGCGTAAGTCCTTTTTCATGGCCTATCCATACATATCCTTTTGAATCTAAAAATAAATCGTAAATATGCTTGGAAGTGAAAATATTTTCTGAAACTAATGAAATATAAGCCGGATATTGTGCCTTGACAAACTTGCAGGCAAAAACAAAAACTAGCAATACACTTAAGTATGTAAATTTTTTTAAAATCATTGGCTTTTTACAAATGTATTTTTTGTTTTTGTAAAACAACCTAAATTTTGAATCTACGCTAAAACTTATAGCACATATAATTTCAATTGCTATTTTATTAATTTTTTTAACAAGCCTAATGTGCAATCATTAAGCATATAATGAACTTCTTCAAAGTCAGATTCAGTGCCATAAAAAGGGTCTGGAATTGCATTTTCGTTTTGAATCATGCTATCGAAATGTCTCATAAGCAAAACTTGTGCTTTTGCATTTTCTGGCCTTAGTTTCATTATGTTTTGAAAATTTGATTGATCCATAGCCACTATGTAATCAAAATTCATGAAATCAATTGCCTTAAATTGCCTTGCCTTATGGGTTATATTTATATTGCTAATTTTTAAGGCCATATTTCTTGTTCTCTTGTCAGCTAGGTCGCCTAAATGGTAAGATGCTGTTCCTGCAGAGTCAGCTATAAATTCATCATTTAATCTTTGCTGGTTTACATGGTTATTAAACAAAGCTTCAGCCAATGGCGATCGACATATATTTCCTAAACAAACAAATAAAACCGAAATCATGTTTACAAATAAAGCTATTTTTATAAATAAATTATCAATTTCAAAATGCCAACTTGTAATAAGTTGACATTTTGATATTATTTATTATTGCTTAAACTTAATTTTCGCATTTCTTTTTCTATCTCTTTTCTCTATGTAATTATTCAATGCAACTTTTGAAGTGTACCAATTTTTTCCTTCTTTAAAAGCATCAATTTTTCCTTGCCTTGCTAATAAACTAACATACTCTTGGCCATAAGGCACATCGGGTTCATTAACTATGCTCGATATAGGTTGATAATCATCGTAAGTATTGGTTAAATTACTTAAGTAAATATCAATGGAGCGTTCTAAAGCTTGTAAAACCAAAAGTACTAATTTTGAATAATCGCCATTATTGGCTTTGTTTAATGCATCGTAATATTTTTTTCTGTCATTTTTTAAAATAATTGCCGGAGGAAATCCTTCTTTCATCAACAATAAATTAAATAACAAACGCACTGTACGGCCATTGCCATCAAAAAAAGGATGTATCCAAACAAATCGATGATGAAAAACTGTAGCAGCAATTACAGGATGCATATCTTTAGCAACAGTATTTACCCAGCTAATTAAATCTTCGATATAATCATAAACTTTAAGTGCATTAGGGGGTACAAAATTTGCACCCGTAATACGCACGCCTGAATTTCG
>JBGSBN010000065.1:0-15485 GCA_041730515.1 Methylacidiphilales bacterium
TACTGAAGCAAGCACTGCCTTGGTTAATATCAATTGGAACAAATCGGCTAATGCTACGAGTTACAGATGGTTTGCAACAACTGCTACTGGTAGTTTCTCTGCTCCACTATTGCGTGTTGCTTCAAACAATGCTGGTACTGATAGCGTACTAACTTTAACAAGTGGTGGAATTGATAATATTTTAAATTCTTTGAATATTAAACGTACCGATTCTGTAAAAGTAAAATGGACCGTGTATGCTTATATGGGCAGCGATTCGCTAAAAGCTAATCAAGATTGGAATATTACTTTGGTTCTTAAGCGTATTTTAGGTGCATTTAACTTAACAGCTCCAAGCAATAATGCAAGAGTTGAAGTGGTACAAAACAGCGCTGCTACCGTTACTATTTCATGGTCGGGTGCAAATGCAGCTAATAAATATGTTTGGAAAGCAACTACTTTAAATGGCAATTTTACCAATCCATTATTGAATTTAAATTCAGATAATTCAGGCACTAATAACAACCTAACTTTAACAAGTGGTGCAATTGATGGTATATTAGCTACTAATGGCGTAAAACGAGGCGATTCAATTACTTTACAATGGACAGTATTTGCTTTTGAAACTACTGATTCGTTAAAAGCTACCGAAACGTTTAATATTACTTTGATACGCAAACGTATATTGGGTTCTTTTAATTTATCGAATCCAATTAACAATGCTCGATTGGTAGTAACACCTAATAGCACCTCTCCTATTATTATTAATTGGATAGCAGCCGCTAATGCAGTTACTTATAAATGGAAAGCAGCTACTTTAACGGGTAATTTCACCAATCCATTATTAAACTTAGCTTCAGATAATGCGGGTGTTGATGCAAAATTAACTTTAACTCATAATGCGTTAGATGCCGTTTTAGCAAGTAATGGTATTGCCAAAGGCGATTCAATAAAATTACAATGGACAGTGTTTGCGTATGAAACAACCGATTCATTAAAAGCTAACGAAACATTTAATATTACTTTGGTGCGCGGTGCAGGTGTTGGTGTAAACAATATTGATTTTAAAAACAATTTCAATGTTTATCCAAATCCAGCGCAAACTGAGTTAAATATTAATAGTAATGAATTAACTGGTAACTTGAAAATTAAACTTTATTCAATTACTGGTAAATTATTAATTGATAAAAACATGGAAGCCTCAGCTAATAACAAAATAGATGTAAGCCATTTACAAGATGGAATTTATATGTTGTCAATTGAAGGCAATAATGGTAAAACCGCTACTATAAAAGTAGTAGTGGCTCACTAAAACTTGTTCAATAAAGTTTTTAAAACGGATAGGTATTATAAATGCCTATCCGTTTTTTTTAAATTATTAATTCAATAAATATGAAAAAAAGAATAGTTTCATTTTCATTAAGCATATTGGTGGTTGGTATTTTGATTTCGTTTACAAACACATCTGAAGACAAATCTTATGTTCTAAACTATAAAAACAAATTAGCATTGTTTGAACAAAATGAACTTGAATTGATTGATTTAATTAATAAACAAAACTGTATTAACAACATTGAAATAGTTAAAGATAAAATTTTACAGGTTCGAAAATGCTTTAAAGGTCTTGATTTTTGGTTTAGGTATTTGGAACCTACTTCTCAAAAAAAAATAAACGGACCACTCCCAGTTGAATGGGAAACCGAAGTTTTTGAAAAGTATGAAAAACCATATAAACGCGAAGGTGCAGGTTATACCTTGGCACTCCAGTATTTAGAAGAAGAACAAATAGACAAACAAGTTTTATTAAACTTAGTAAACAAAAGTTTGATAGCAACCCAAACTTACAAGGCAGATTCTATTACCAATTTACTTAAAACATACCATTCATTTTATTTATGTAATAGGTTGTTTTTACTAAACCTAGCTACCATTTATACCTCGGGTTTTGACTGCCCAACTAAGGAAAATATTTTACCTGAGTTATTAAACATGATGGAAGATGTAAATTCTATTTATACCAGTTATAATAGCAGTTTTCCAAACCAAAACTTACCTGAAAATTATTTATCAATTTATAAAAATGCCATCAATTTTGTAGCAAACGAACCTAAAGAGTTTAACCAATTTAATCATTTTGGTTTTATTAAAAATTATGTAAATCCATTATTTGGAATTAACCAACAGCTGATCAATTTATATAAAGTTCAAAGCAAAAGCGTTGTTGATTATTCATTAACTAAAAATGCAACCTCTATTTTTTCAAAAAATATTTATACGGGCCAAAATACTAAAGGCATTTACTTAAGGGTAACCGATGAAAAAGCATTAACTGAAATTAGCAATTTGGGTAAGTTATTATTTTACGATCCAATACTTTCGGCTAATAACGAACGCAGTTGTGCATCATGCCATAAGCCAACCGAATTTTTTACAGACACCATCAATAAAACTTCATTACAATATAATAGAACCGACTTTTTAGAACGCAATACTCCTACCCTTCTCAATTCTCCATACAATCATTTAATAATGGCAGATGGAAAACATATTAATTTACAATCACAAACTAGTGAGGTAATTACAAACGAAAAGGAAATGGGAAGTACCGAAAAAGAGGTATTGAATAAAATATTGAGTTGTGATGAATATAAAAATACTTTAACTTATTTACTAACCCTTACCCCTACTCAAAAAGAAATTTCATTTAACCATGTAATTTCTGCCATTACCTATTATTACAGCCAATTTAGTAACTATAATTCCCCTTTTGATGATGCCATGAATAACCAACAAAATGTTAGCATAGAAGTACAAAATGGTTTTAATGTTTTTATGGGAAAAGGCGAATGCGGAACTTGTCATTTTGCGCCTCAATTTAATGGTGTAAAACCTCCTTATGTAGGTTCTGAGTTTGAAGTAATTGGAGTACCTCAAACCTTGGCTTATGCAAGCATTAGCAATGATAAAGGACGGTTTTTAATCAATCCAGCCACTGAAACTTTAAATGCCTTTAGAACTGGCACTATTAGAAATGCTGCTAAAACAAAACCTTATATGCACAATGGCATTTTTAATACTTTGGATGAGGTGATTGATTTTTACAATAATGGCGGAGGTGCAGGCAAGGGATTAAACATACCAAACCAAACCCTTTCAGCAGATTCATTGCAGTTAACCAATTTAGAAAAACAAAATTTAATTGCTTTTATTCAATCTTTAACTGAAAATATACCTTTTGAACAAGCACCTAAAAAACTACCAAAAAGTACCAAAAAAATTTTAAACAAACGCCTAGTTGGAGGAATTTATTAAATGAAAAAATATGTTTTTACCCTATCGGTTATCTTATCAATTATATTGATTAATTGTAGCTCGAACAAACAAATAGTAACCAATAAAAAAGAACCAAATAAGGAAGTAGCCATGAAGGATAAACCTTTGCTTTATGATATGCCTGAAGATAGTTTAACATTAACTGCAGAAAAGAAAAAAGAGTTCATAGCTAGTTGTGAAAGGGGCATTATAATATACAATACCATTTGTGCAGGTTGCCATAATAAAATGATTAATGGCATTGCAGTTGTACCCGATTTTTCGTTACCACAGCTTATGGATTACGAAATAAGAATACAATATCCTAGCCACGAGGATAGATTAAAGGATAATAACTTATCTGTTCAAGAGCTTGATGATGTGGTAAATTATTTACGATACAAAAAAAAGTCCGGTGTGCATTTTTAGTTTAAAATAGCTTTTTGGCTATTAAACTTAACAATAATAAAATGCAATATTAAATATTGGAAAATATATATAATTTAATTTTGATTTATAAAAATTACTTAGTTGAAAAGTATCAAAAGGCATTCATTAAAACTTATTTTAACGGGTATATTTATTTTAACTCTATTTAATTTGTTTGGCCAAAATGTTGTGGTTAGTGAGTATTTTAATTCAACTTATCCTTCCGATGAATGGGCAGAATTATTAATAAACGAAGATAATGTAGATTTAAGAAGTTATACCTTCAGAGGTAATAATAGTAATCAAAATAATTGGGGCACACCAATTATGTTTACTACAAATTATCTTTGGGCAAATTTAAGAGCTGGAACCATTATCATTATTTGGTTTCGAAATGTAAATTCATCAAATATTGCTATCACTTTAGATACAAATGGCAATGATGGTTTTATTCAAGTTCATTGTATGTTGGCTTCCCATTTCAGCTATTCAGGAAGTCAAGCTACAGTATTTGGTTTGGCTCCTTACACCACAAGTAAAGGTAATGCTTTTGAAGTAGCTAACAATGGCGATTTATATCAAATAAGGGATGCATCAGCCAACCATGTTTATGCTTTAGGTCATAGGAGTTCAGTAGGGTCAGATTTCACGTCCATATCTGGAACGAATAAATTAAATCATGCAGCTGGAATAGCTGGCGGAGACAATGTTTATGTGTGTCCAGGAGGAAGTATAAGTGACTATAACCAAGGCGTATCTGGCACAACTTATACAAGTAAAGGAAGCACAAATATTACACAAGGTTTGCCAAATAGTTGCTTAGCTTCAACAACTTCCAATCAAAATTATTGGCGAAGCTTAAGGCAACCAACATTTACTAATCCAACATTAAATACCATTACGGCCAATAGTAATGGTACTCAATTTAACCTAAGTTGGTCAAGCTGCACCGACCCTAATCCAAGCGATTCAACCACAGGATATTTAATATTAAGAAATACAACCAATTCATTTACCGACCCAACCGATAATACTATTTACAACGATGGCAATACCATTGGCACGGCCACAGTTGTAAAGCATATTAATTTTTCATCAACTCTTGCATTTACAGATAATTATATTTTAAATTGCGGTGGAACATTATATTACAAAATATATGCATTTAGATATAAAGCAGATAATAACAATGTAATTAACTTAGCACGAGGAAGAGCTTATAACGAAACAGGAACCAATGTTCAAAGTATTGTAAAAAGCCAACCTGTAAGTCAAAATATTTTAGCAAATTAAATCAAACAAACACATGAATATTTTTACAAAATTAAACTTCAAAATAATGCTACTAGTAGTAGTTATTACCTTCAGTAATCAATTATTTGCTCAAAACCAAAAGGCTTGGACAGGCAATACAAGCGGCTTTAGAATTGATACTACCGTAAATTCTAACTCAGCAGTAAACTGGAATTTAACCTTAGGCGTAGGAAGTACAAGTAGCAAAGTAGATGGTGGTGGTCGTAAAGGTTTAACCACAGTTACTTGGGGAAATGGTACTGCTGCTATGATAAGAGATACCATTAAAGCGAACGAAACTTTAAATGGCTGTAATAGTAGTTTGGTAAATAAACCAATTGATGTATATCCAACTCCTATTGTATCGTTAGGATTAAGCGATACCATTTGTTTGGGCGCTGTTATTGGTACCAAAACCTTATCAGTATCTAACTATGGTGCAATTGGTGGAATAAGTAATTTAGGTGAATTCAATATTACATTTGAATTGAGAAGTGGTTCTTTAGCAGGACCCAATGTATTAGGAATTCCTGTTACTTTAAGTACTACTGCTGGCAGTATTTCTATTTCGTCAATTCCTTCAGCAAGTTTAAGTGCTGGTACTTATTACTTGGTTATTACTGGTTTTTCATCAACTGTAACTGCGGCCACCAATAATCCTGCACCTGGAAGTTTTGCCTCGGGAAATGCAGCAGCAACCTTAGCCGCTATTCCAACTAATTATACCATTTTTATTCGTCCTGTTGTTACTACACCTATTATTCAGGCTTACTAATAGCTTGAGATTTGGTTATGTATAATAAAAAACAACTGATTGTTATTGATCAAATTGTTTTCATTTAAAACAATAGCTAAGTTATACGCTCCTTTGTCATTAAATTGAAACGAAATACCAATATAAAAAACCAACGACTAGGTTATTCAAATAATTAGTCCAATGTATTTGTGGCTCTCGATAACTATCGAGTAAGCGTCAATCTTATTTATGATTTTTCTAGTTAATATAGATATTGAAGTTCCAGAAGAACGAATCATTTTGTAACAACGGTCCCGATTCTATCGCATAAACGTCAAGCTAAGGAAAACTCCTATGGAGTTTAAATCAATAGCCCCGATTGCAATCGGGATTAAAAGTATGGATAAAAACACCAAAAAAATCTTACCAGCTATTTTTAAAAAAGCTTCCTTGTTTATATGAGTAAATATTTTTTTTTATAAAAAGCAAAAAAATACTTGACAAATTGATTTTTAAAATTAGCTTTGCATTACAAAGTACTTTTAAAATGAGCAACCCGAACCACAATTTAAACGACCTAGCACATATCCGTCAGTTAATGGAACGCAGCACCAAGTTTGTTTCTTTAAGCGGCCTTTCAGGAGTTTTTGCAGGAATTTATGCATTATTAGGCGCTTTTGGTGTTTGGTACTTTTTAAATATAGTTGGAATCACAAAATGTGGTGAATCGGGAACTGAGATGGCAGAAATTTGCGGTTTAAAATTTCAAGCATTTTGTTTTGCAGATGCATTATTGGTACTTTTTTTATCGTTAAGTACTAGCTTTTGGTTAAGTTATAAAAAGGCCAATCAACTTGGCGAAACCATTTGGAACAGTTTAACCAAACGTGTTTTTATAAATATGATGGTTCCTTTGGCTACTGGCGGTATTTTTTGTTTGTTATTAATTTATCATGGACAAAGTATTTTTATTGCGCCAGCTACTTTAATATTTTATGGATTGGCTTTGGTAAACGTTAGTAAATATACCTATAACGATATTTTTCAATTGGGTATTATTGAAATACTGATTGGTTTATTGGCTATGTTTTTCTTGGCCAACGGACTCCTTTTTTGGACCATAGGTTTTGGCTTAATGCACATTATTTATGGCATTGGCATGTACTTTAAATACGAACGTAAACAAGCTTAATTCATCAATTTTTATAAACAAACTAGATTATGAAAATTGATATTGACAATTTAAACAAAGCATTTGAAAACCGAATACGCTTAGGAATTATGAGCGTGTTAATGGTAAACGATAAAGTAGATTTTAACACCATGAAAGAGTTACTAAACTTAACGGATGGCAACCTAGCAAGCCATATTACTGGCCTTGAAAAACAAGGTTACATAGCCATCAACAAACAATTTGTAGGTAAAAAAACCAATACCACTTTTGAGGCAACTTTAGATGGAAAAACTGCGTTTAAGGCACATTTAGATGCGCTTGAAAAATTAATAAAAGGATAAACTATATTTTTTTGTCCATTCACTTTGAATTTAAAAGTACTTTTAAAAATAAAATTATAATATGTTAGCTATTCCATTCCTATTAATTCAACCAATATTCATTATTTGGTTATTCTACAAATTAATCAAATCAATTGTTTCCGATTTAAAATCAAATGACTCATTATTTTTGAAAAATAATAATTGGTTATTGCTGCTTGTAGCAACAGCGGTTGTTGCGCCACTTTTGGGGTTTAGTCTTCATGCCAATGAAAATCACCAAAGTACTGAATCGTGGGGCGGAGATGATATATTTAGGTTATTTGCTCCTAAATATTTAGCAGATGTGGCAATATTCTATTTTACCACAGTTAGCACTATCATAATTTGTTCTCATTTTTTTAAAAACCAACTTTACATAGAATTAGTTAGAAATGGGTTATTAATTAGTTTAATCATTTTAAGTATAATTAGTTCTATTCAACTTGGTCCAAACGGCCTATTATTAACAGCCATTCCCTTTATAGGTTTCCTACTTATTGCCCCAATCATCAATATATTATTGTTTACTGCAATACTGATGTATTACCTAAAAAATACACTTAACAAATACTTAAGTATCAATACAACCTTGCTTTTAAGTGTATTTATTGCCTTGGTTTATATCATTATTTTCCAATTAGTACTTTCATTTTTCGAACACGAAAACTATAGCTTAATCAAAGCTTTTACCGAATCTCAAAATGGATTTATTCCTAACCTTATTAATAACTAAAATATCAACTTTATAAACCATAACACATCATGAAAAACGGATTCATTATTTTCATTTCATCAATTGTTTACACCTATTTACTTTACATGCAAGGCATTGGTGCAAACGTGCTTCTTCTTAACATTATTCTTATTACAGGTTTGTTTATTTCAAACCCTAATTATTTAAAAAACAAACTATCGTTACTATTTTCTGCTGGCGCCATTTTAAGCTCAGTATTTGCTTTTGTTAACGGCCATGTATTAACTGTAATTGCCAATATTTTGTCGCTTACACTTTTATCAATATCAGTAAGTTTAAAACAGCAATCGGTTTTAACCAGTCTACTGCATATTTTTTATTCGTATATAACATCTATAGCGCAAATAGTGCGCAGGTTTAAGCAAAAGTATTTCTCTGAAAATGAGCAAAACGGAAACCTACGTAAACGCATAGTTATATACTTAAGTAGCACTTTGGTATTTGTATTATTTGTAATTTTATACCAAGCTTCCAATGCAGCTTTCAATAGTTTTATCCAACAGTTTAGTTTTAAATTTTTAACAGCTAGGTTAATATTTTTTTATGCCACCTCCTTTATAGTAATGTATGCATTTTTCCGTCCGCGTATTTTAGCAGTATTGGCCATTTACGAAAGAATGATTCCTTTAAACATCACCTCCGATAGCTATCATAGTTATTCTTTTTTAGGCAATAATGTAGAAGTAGAAACTGAATTTAAAACAGGAGTAGTAATGTTAACATTATTAAATGGATTATTACTTTTAGTAAATGTAATTGACTTGCAATTTATGTTTGGTGGCGAGCTTTTACCTGCCAATATATCGTATGCCGATTATGTGCATCAAGGTATTTTTAGCTTGATACTTTCTATAATAATTGCCATTGCCATTATACTTTGGTATTTTAGAGGAAGCCAAAATTTTGCACAGCAAAAAACACTTAAAACATTGGCTTATTTATGGATTGCCCAAAACCTAATCATGTTATTAAGCGCAGCTTACAAAAATAATTTATACATCAACGAGTTTTCGTTAACCTACAAACGCATTGGTGTTTACGCATTTTTACTTTGCACCATAGCTGGCTTAATTCTTACTTTTATAAAAATAGTAAACAAGCGAAGCAATTTTTATTTGGTTAAAGCCAACTCATTGGTTTGGTATGTAATTTTAGTAATGGCAGTGCCAATAGGTTGGGATAAAATGATAGCTGAATTTAACATTTACCAAGCCGAAACCAAAGGCAAAGAACCAGATATAAATTACTTATCAAGCCTCTCCTATCAAGCTTTACCAGTGTTGTTAAAATACCAATTAACCAAACAACCTGATACGTTTACCAATCCAGAAATAACTTATTATAATAACGGAACTTATTCGCAACAAAAGTTATTTAACAAACTGGTTGATTTTAGCACCAATGAAAACAGTTACGGTTGGCAATCGTATAATATGGATCGCTGCCAAACTTATGATGAAATAGTGCCTTTACTTGACAAATACAGTCATTTATTGCAAATACACCCCATAAGTAATTTAAAAATTTATGCCAAATACAGAAACTTAAACTTTTAATAAACCATGGATAACAACCATCAAACCAACATGACCAAAACTATAGTTTGGCTTACAGCCTTTAGCATTGCCATGGGCTTTTTAGAAAGTGCGGTAGTAATTTATATCCGCGAAATATATTACCCGGCAGGATTCAATTTTCCTTTGGTAGATATAAAACGAAACATTGTAATTGTGGAACTTTGGCGCGAATTGGCCACTATCATTATGCTTGCAGCAATTGGCTATTTAACTGGAAAAACCAAAGCACAACGATTTGTATTTTTCTTATTTAGCTTTGGCGTTTGGGATATTTTTTACTATGTATTCTTAAAAATATTTTTAAACTGGCCAGCAAGTGTTTTTACTTGGGATATTTTATTCTTATTACCTGTACCTTGGATTGGACCAGTTTTAGCACCTTGTTTGGTATCGCTTAGTATGATAGGTTTAACTTTTTTAGTTCTATGGCTTGAAAGTAAAAACTATAAAGTACGTTTTAAAGTAAAACACCATTTGGTATTAGCCGGAGGTTGCCTCATTATAATTGGCACTTTTGTAATTGATTATTTACAACTATTATTTTTAGGTGAAAACAATTTAGCCCCTGAAAAAATGTTAGTGATATTTAAACATTACGAACCCACACACTACAATTGGAGCTTTTTTGTAATTGGCTTTATTACCATTACTTATGGAGCCTATTTGCTTTGGAAGGATCATTTAAAAAAAGAAAAAATTTAAAATAACGATTTCAAGTCAACCTATTTTCTTAACGAATAAACCACTCTAAAATCAATAAAATTAGCAACTTGGGCATGGGCTAATAAATTTACACCTAAGTTCAAGTTGCTTTTTGTTTTGTACAACAAACCCCATCGGTGGTACACATTACTAAAATAAGTGGACTCGTTAAAGGCATAATAACCCAACTGTTGCGAAAAAATAAAATTGCCCAATAAAAATTCGTGCCCAAAAGTTAGTCCATATCGTATATTGCTTTTATTAGAACCATCACGCCTCAGATTTTCTTTCAATGCATTATCAATAATGAATTCATTACCCAAAGTTAATGCATTTATGCGTCCAATTTGACAACTATAATTTGCATTTAACCCATAAATTAAAAAACGTTCTTTTTCGCCAATTGCAATTGTTTTAGAACTAACAAATGTGCCAACATCAAGTCTTTTTTGTTTTAAGTAGCTAGCATTTTTTTTAGTAAAATTGGGCAACTCATTATCAGTTGGATTATAAGTTATCCTAATATTAGCCGTTGGCCAATTAACCCCTTTGTTAGGGTCTTTGATGCCACCATTTGAAATATGCAAGTAGTTACCAATTAATGATAACTGAAATTGTTTGGTAAATGCATATTGTACTCCAACTCCCAAACCAACGTAAATACTAACTGGTAAACTATAACTTCTATTGCTTGGGTTTGTGTTAACATTATAAGGATTACTTAATAATGAAAGGCCACCATAGGTGTCGAAAATTAATTTAGATTTTTTTGTAAGTTTAAATTGTGGCTCAAAGTTATAAAATATAGATACCGCTTTTCCAAGAACTGCATTGTCAAAATCGAAGTAATTAATGCCAAAACCAGTAT
Organism: Methylacidiphilales bacterium; assembly: GCA_041730515.1. Taxonomy (GTDB): domain Bacteria; phylum Bacteroidota; class Bacteroidia; order UKL13-3; family UKL13-3; genus JAAFJM01. The sequence continues at coordinate 11,187 of JBGSBN010000065.1, forward strand.
TTAAAAAACAATTGCAGTTTTGCCATGCTTTTTCGGTTAAATTTTGAGTAGTATAAATCAACTCTACCCCAACCGGATTGGCACCTGCCGTATTTTGAACATCTTCGCTATGTGCAAAAATAAATCCATTATGAGATCCAAGCGTAAAGCCCTTTAAATTTAATTGTTCATGTGGTTGACTAAAACATTTTAAACCAAAAGCAAAGTACAAGTACAAGTATAAAACCTTCCATTTCATTTTGGTTTAAACAACTACAACTATGAAAATGTTTGTGTAAATTTTATTTCAACTACAAAACCACAAAAAACGCCTAAAGCATAAGCCAATAAATCGCTCCAAAGAAAACCAGAACCTAGTACCAAAGCGCCAAGTGTGGTGTTTCTAATGGCATTAATCCAAGGTGCTTGGTATAATTGGCTTAACTCTATTGCATAGCAAAATAATAAACTAAAAACAGCTACTTGTTTTGGCAGTTTATTCGCAAATACAAAAGCCATCATTACATAAATCATAGCAGCCCAAGTGGCATCCCCCAAGTAAGTATTTATAATATCAGGTAATAAGTAACTAAACTTTCGCGATAGAATGCCCAAACCCATTATAGAGGGAATTATTATTAAATATATTTTTCTACTGCGTTGCATAAATATCAATTAGTTTACATAAAAAAACGAGCTAAGTAACCTTAGCTCGTTTTAAATTATTTTGAAATATTTAATTACTCAATCACTAATTTTTTAGTGCTTATTCCTTCGTTAGAAGTAACTTGAACAAAGTACATTCCTTTAGGTAATTCAGCAACTGAAAGTTCCATTACGTTTACACCAGAAACCAATTTATTTTCCATTGATTTAACAATGGCACCTTTAATATCCATGATATTTACTTGTGCATTAGTTGAAACTGTAGCATTTAATAAAACCGAAACTTTATCGCTCGCAGGATTAGGATACACTAAAATATTATTAGTTTTTAAAATAGCCATTTCATTTATTCCAGTAATTCTTTCTCTGTTAAATGAATCTACTACACCATTGCTCCAAACTATGTAGAAACCTAAATTTACGTTGCTATCAGCTGCATACAATATAGAATCTTGTTTATTTACTGCTCTTTTTATAGTATAGTTTAATTTTTTTCCGTCCACAATTATGGCGGTATCTTTATAGATTACACCTAAATTCAAATTAACACCCGATGCAAATAATACACCAGCTAAACCACTTTTTCCAACTAAGTTAACTGAAAAATTAAATAACGTTTTATTTGTTGCGGCATCGTAAACAAAATATGAAGCACCAGCATTTCCTTTAGTTGGCATGTATTTATAAACTGATCCATAAGAATTATTTTTAGCTACAAATAATGGCTCTTGATCGCCTTGCACATTAATTTTGCCAATATTGGCAGCACCATGGAAGAAAATAACTTCATTAGTTGGACTTGTAAATGATGAATTTAATTTAGCAGGACTAATTACTTTTACATCAAATGCTGTTGAAATTGACTCAGGATTTGTACGATAAGGAGCACTAGCGAAGCCATGAGCAATAGCTACATTAAAGTTTGAATCTGGTAGCAAGTAGGCTGACCAAATTGAGTTAATAGTGTCTGAAGCATCGCTGCGCGTAATATCGATTCTAACAGGAACGTAAGCATCGCTAGTTGAAATACCTGTGCTTTTTCTAAAAGCTAAATCGTCAACAATTTTTGTACCATTAGCATAAATATCAACTTTACGAATATTTGTATCAGGCGAATTATGAACAATCTGTAATCTATTTGTTAAACGTTGCAATGTTAAAACAGTTCCATTATTTAAAGCAATCATTACTCTAAAACTAGCAGCATTAGTTGGATTGCCGCTGGCATTAAAGAAACCTGAAGTAAACACAACACCACTTTGATTTAAATATGATGCGGCATTTAATAAATAAGCACCGTAGAATTTTGATTTATTGGCATTACTAACATTTAATACGATGTTCGTATTGTTTGAACTTAACGGAGCTAATTCGCCATACGATAAATCAGCAGCAATTGCTGATTGATTTGTAACATTATTAAAGTTCAACGCTGGTGCATCAGGATTACCATTTGCTACCACGTATTGGAAAGCATTATTTACCAACGAACCTTCTGGCATGCTATCGTATCCAGCAATATTAAAATTTCTGCTTAACCCTTCAGGATTACTTGCAAATTTGGTAGTATCTTTTACTCCTAAAGCCATTGCAAGATAAGATTTACCCGAAGCTAAATTAATTCCAGGTATAAAAATTAAAGTATCAGTTTGGCTAGCAGTAGATACTAAAACGCTATAAACTCCAGCATTGGAAGTAATAAAAGGTGTAGCAGCTCTGAATGCTAAATTACTAACCACTTTATTTTGATTGAAATAAATATCTACATTACGTAAAGCAGAATCAGGTGCATTATGAATAAATTGAACTCTAGTAGCTTCAGGAAGTGCAATTACTGCGCCATTAGTATCAACAGCAAACATACCAAAAGCTTTTCCATTTTGGTTAGCGCTAGGAGTAACAAAACCAGATGCAAACACGGTAATCAATTGTTGATTAAACAACGCTAAGTTTGCATTGTAAGCTCTGATTACCGAACGAGTTCCAGTTAAACGAGCTTCTAAATAAGTAGCAGTATTGCTAAAAAATAATGCCTGTGTACCTCCATTAGCATCTCCAAAACGCAAATTAATTGGTAATATTCCTGTTGTTGCTGTTGGTCGAGTAACTACATCAACGCCAGGAGCGTCTGTTACACCATGAAAAACATTTACCTGAACCCTATTTGCAGCAGCAGCCCACGATGTTAATGTTTTGGTTACTAATCTAACTCCTGTATTTATTGCATTTGGATTAACAGCAAAACTAGCAGTATTAGCCACTCCAGTTACCATCATTACCGTATTTGAATTAGCTGCAACTGCTTGGTTAAAACGTACCAATACTAAATTACTACTGTCGGTACTGTTTTTTTGATTAATATTAATACTTACAGAAGCCGATGCTGCTGTAATAATTCCAGTGGCTTGTCTAAAAGCTACATTGTTTAACTTGTTTCCATCAATATAAATGTCAACTGTATCTAAGGCAGGATCAGCAGCATTATGAATTAATTGAAAGCGTGCCGTTTGAGCATTGGCAGAATAAAAAACTGCACTTGCCACCACCGCAAATAATGATTTTTTGATTAAGTTAAAGTGTTTCATCTATAATTGTTTTTGTTATTTTATTTTTAAAAAGTACCCTTCGATAAAAAAAACGATACTATTGGCAAATATAACCATTGGTTGAATAATTCAAATAGTAATATTTAATTGCAAAAAGGTTGCTTTCAGGGCTTTATTTTTTTACTAAAAAATGGCCATTAAATTAAACCTCAAATATTTAAGGTTTTCAGGTTCAGGTTTAAAAGTGAATTCAAAAAAAAACCTTGACCAAAAGCCAAGGTTTTTCTATCTGTTTCAAAAATTATTTTAAAATTTCTCTTGAAATTACAATTTTTTGAACCTCGCTAGTTCCTTCGTAAATTTGGGTGATTTTAGCATCACGCATTAAACGTTCCACATGGTATTCTTTTACAAAACCATATCCACCATGAACTTGAACAGCTTCTACCGTAGTTTCCATAGCCACCTGCGATGCATATAATTTAGCCATTGAACTAACCAAAGCATAATCGCCATGGGTATCTTTTAAATAAGCGGCTTTTAAGCAAAGTAAACGCGCAGCTTCAATATTAGTAGCCATATCGGCTAATTTAAATTGAATAGCTTGGATGTAATTTAAGTTGATAATCTTGAAAATCTCCAAGAGATAATTGTGTGTTTAATATTGCTACTTCTACAGCTTTTCTCCAAAAGAATGTAGAATCTATTTCTAGAGAAATATCCTGAGAGATAGTTTTTCCATCTTTTATATAAGGAGCTCCATTCGTTAACATTGAAGGAGTTGCAATATGATTAGGACGTTTTAAATAACTAATTTCTAATTCTTTTATATTAAAATCACAATTATGATATATCGTAAGTCCATCTCCTGAATCATCTGCTAAAGCTTGTTCCCATTCAAATGATGGTTTCCAATTTGGATCCTTTAAAGATTCTGTTAAATCAGAAGATTGAATCATATAAATATCTAGAATTCGTTCTTCTGTACAACCTTCTCTACATACTCGAATATCTCATCTTCACTCTGGTTCGCATCGATCGTATAGATCGCATGTCCAGTATCGCGCCAGATATCGAGGAGAGGAAGTGTATCAGAAATAGACCATGC
>JBGSBN010000066.1:0-15047 GCA_041730515.1 Methylacidiphilales bacterium
AGAGGCTACTAAAAAATGGACTATGCCAATTCGAAATTGGGGCATTGTTTTAAACCAATTTATGGTTATTTTTGAAGAAAGGCTTAGGATATAATTCCATGCCTTAACTTTTCAACTTACACACTTTGTGGGATACTGTCATTTTGTAAATACAATTGGTTTAACTTAATGGCTTAAAAATTTACATTTGGGCAAGCCAACTTTCTAGAACCCTTTTTACCACCTCCACCTAAGCCATTTAATTTAAGTAGTAAACCACCATAAATTACTGTATAAGTATCATATCTTTTATCATTAGCAGGTGTAAACATATCTAAGTAATAACTTTGCGATGCATAATAACTTACACCCAATTGCGCATCAAAATATTTATTTAAATACCTTCTAAAGTTTACCATTCCTTTTATGCTTGAAGTATTTTCAGTAAACTTAAATTGGGTTAATCCTGTTTGGGTAAAATACTCTGCTAAGTCAGGTGCAAAAGCTCTGCCGCTAAAAATTCCATAATTATAGCCACCACCAATACCAATATGCCATTTGGGAGAAGCCTCAAACTCGTATAATAAATTTACACCAACACCCATTACTTGCGTAAAATAATTGGCTACTAAATAGTTGAAATTAACTTGTTTCTTAAACAAAGTGGAATTCCCATCTACCATCACAGATAAACCACCAACAATATTGTACTTTATTCCCAAATCGCCAAAAGCTCCTAAAGTTGGTTTAAAATCAAAATTATTTAGAATTGGGTAACCTGCATTGCCATAAATTGACCACTTAGACTCTTTTAATTGCGCATGTAAATTACTAATGCAAAGCACTATAAATATAAAAAATATTATTTTCTTCATTTTTCCTTAAAGCAAGTATAACAATTTTATTTTAAACAAAAATACAGATTATTTAAAACTACGTAAAAACTAGGTTTGTTGAGTTAACGGTAAAATAAGTTATTAATTTTTATTCGAGATAAAGTATTAATAACTACTTTCGTTTTTTTACGATAAAAACAACAGATGCTAATTTTAAAAAGTTCATTTAATGGAAATAAATGGATAAAAAACAAACATATAGAAACTATTTTACCAGCATTATTTCGCAAAGTGAACGTTCATTATGAACGCCAAAGACTAGGACTGGCCGATGGTGATTTTATAGATATTGATTGGATAAAAAATAATAATGATCGTTTACTCCTATTGTTTCATGGGTTAGAAGGAAGTTCTCAATCGCAGTATATTAAAGGATTTGCAAAGCATTTTAGCTCTCAAAATTTTGATATTTGCGCAGTAAATTTTAGAAGTTGCAGTGGCGAAAACAATCGCTTAATTACTAGTTACCATAGCGGAAAAAGTGATGATATTCAAACGATAATAGATCATATTATCAGTAATAATTCCTATAAAAATATAGTTTTAGGTGGTTTTAGTTTAGGAGGAAATGTGCTTTTAAAATATTTAGGTGAAAATGGAAACAAAGTTCCAACTTTAATTAAAGCTGCCTTTGCATTTTCTGTTCCTGTTGATTTAGCTGCAAGTTCCAAAACACTAAGCCAAACTTGGAACAAAGTTTACATGGCTAGGTTTTTAAAAAGTTTGAACCGTAAATTGATTGAAAAATCAGAGAAATTTCCAAATCAAATAAACATAAAAGGTTTAGAAAAAATTACCACTTTTGATGATTGGGATACCCGATTTACAGCAAAAATTCATGGTTTTGAAAATGCACAACATTATTATCAAGAGTGCAGCTCACTTCAATTTTTAAATGAAATAAAAGTTCCTACACTTTTGGTAAATGCTCAAAACGATCCATTTTTAGCTCCCACTTGTTTTCCAACTGAGGTAGCCAAAAACCATCCTTATTTTCATTTAGAAACACCAAAATTTGGTGGGCATGTTGGTTTTGCCATTGATAACATTAACGGAAACTATTATTCGGAATTAATTGCTAATCAATTTATTGAAAATAATATGACGATTAATTAGTCGACCCTCAAGAAGTCTTTATTCTTTCTTTTTCCTTAGATGAAAAAGAAACAAAAAATCAAGGCAAAAAAATGCTTCAGCCCACATGGCTTGGGCTGGCCCGCTTTTTTGCCGACCCAACGCACATAGCTAATGGAATAATGATTTTTAAAATTTCTTTTTTCTTTGCAAGTTAGTTACTATTATTTGCCAATTTTTAAAATTTCTTTGGTTTTTTCGTAGAATTTTATCCTGAATTTTAGTTAATTCTTTTGATTTTAAATGTATTGAGACCTTTTGTTTGTGTTCAAGTAATTATAACCTAGCTAAAGCCATTTCGGCTATGGTTTTACCAATACTTAAGCTGCTAGTAGCTGCTGGGCTAGGTGCATTTAAAATATGAATGGCGTTTGGTTCTTCTATTATTTTAAAATCATCAAGCAAACCACCAAATTTATCACAAGCTTGAGCGCGTACACCTGCTTCGGCAGGCACCAAATCATCTTCTTGAATACTTGGAACCAATTTTTGCAAAGCTTTGGTAAATGCAGTTTTACTGAAAGAGCGGTAAAACTCACCTATACCTGTTTTCCAATATTTAACCGCTACCTTTCTAAAACCAGGCCAAGCCAAACTTTCCATTGTTTCGTTAAAATCAAAATCACTTTTATGGTAACCTTCGCGCTTAAATGCAAATACAGCATTGGGCCCTGCCTCTACTCCACCATCAATCATACGTGTAAAATGTACACCTAAAAAAGGGAAATTTGGGTCAGGTACTGGGTAAATTAAGTTCTTTATCAATGCTCTTTTTTCGGGCTTTAACATATAGTATTCGCCTCTAAAAGGAATTATTCTTGTATCAATTTCTTTATTGGTTAAAGCAGCAACTTTATCGCTATATAATCCTGCACAGTTTATGTATTGCGAAGCTTCAAACTCTTTTTGACCAGTGCTTATTACCACATAATTGGTATGGTTTTCAATTTTTTCAACCTGATGACCAAGAAAAATATCAGCACCTATCTCTTTAATATTTTCAGCTAATTTTATACAAACTTCACTATAATCTATTATGCCTGTGTAAGGAACATGAATAGCTTTTACCCCACGCAAATTAGGTTCAAACTCTTTTATTCTTTCTTTTTCAATAATGGTATTTTTCACCAAACCATTTTCTAATCCACGTTGGTAAAGTTTATCAAGCTCAGGAATTTCACTTTCATCACTTGCTACTACCAACTTGCCACATAAATCGTATTTTATGTTATTTTCATCGCAAAAATCAATTAGCATTTGATAACCTTCCAAACAGTTTTTGGCTTTTAAACTTCCAGGCTTATAGTATAATCCTGAATGTATAACCCCACTATTATGCCCTGTTTGATGAGCAGCTACCTTATTTTCTTTTTCTAAAATGGCTATTTTTAAACCATTATTTTTTTGCAATAATTGATAGGCAGTAGCTAAACCAACTATACCACCACCAATAATAATAAAGTCGTATTTAAAACTTGCTTCCATTTGAAGAACGTAATTTTGATGCTATAAAAATACTTAATAAAGCCATTCCAATACTAAAATAACCTAATAAATTGTAATGGACTAATTTACCGTCAACAGTAGTAACTACCAAACCAGCTAAAAAAGCCGAAACACCATTAGCTAATTGCTGAATAGAACTATTGAAGCTCATAAAACTAGCTCTAATTTTAGGATCTACAGCACCAGTAACCATGGCTTGCATTGGAATAAATCTCCCTGAAAAAATAAAAAATATGCCTGAAATAGTTAAAACTATAAACAGCGGTTGAGGTGCCAAATTGGTAATTAAATAAACAGGAATAATGTATAAAAGTGCCAATGCAACAAACACTAATAACTTACCAAACCTATCGGCTAATTTACCAATTAATGGTGATGTGAAAATGGATAATCCTCCACCAACTAAATAAATCAATGGTAAATCCTCTTCGCGTAAACCTACATTACTAACCATGTAAGGACTTAAAAATGGAATAATACAGAAGTGTCCCATCATCATTACAACACCAAAAAGTAAGGCCAAAAGATTATTTTTATCTGAAAAAATTGCCTTAATATTTTTAGAAACATCCATTTGTTTGGCAGCCAATTGCACAGCAGCGGTTTGTTTAATTACAAACTTACTAACCAAAAAATAAACAGGAATACCTAAAACAGCTAAAAATAAGAAAGGAGCATGCCAACCTAAAAAGTCGTATTGTTTGGTATGCGTAGCAATAAAAATACCGAATGGAACACCTAAAACCGAAGCCAAACTAAATGCAGCCATAATAATTCCCATGGCTTGTCCTCTTCTTTCAAAAGGAATTGCATCGCTTACAATAGCCAAAACAATGGCTCCTAAAACACCTCCAAATAATCCGGTGGCAAACCTAGCCACAAGCAAGGTGGCATAAGTAGGAGCTAATCCGCACGCAAAAGTTCCAATTAAAAAACCAATAAAAATGCGCATTAAATAATCTTTACGCTCAAATTTATTGATAATAAAAGTGGTAATAATACCAGAAATAAAAGCACTTATGGAATAAGAAGATACCAAAATACCAAAATCGGATGTAGTAATGTTGAATGTTTTAATCAAATTTGGCCCTAAAGGCATCATAATCATAAAATCCATGATATTTACAAAGTTGATTGCTGCCAATGTAATTAACATGATTCGTTCTGTTTTTGTCATTTATTATATCTAGCATATAGCTGCTAGCATTTAGCTTTAAAATATTATATATAAATTACTTACTTCCAAAACCTTGCATTTTTATTTTAGTCAATTTACGTTTAGTATCTAACGAAAAATCACTGTCCATCATCCATTGGTAGTAGCCAGGCTCATTTTTAAAAACATAACTAACCATTTTACCCTTGTGCTTACCAAAATTAAATACCTCTTCCCCTTTATCATTTAATACAATTCTTCCAGCCAAATCAACCAAATTCGATTGTCCGCTAATTTTATGTAGAGATTCCATATCGTTTCCAATTTCCTTGTAACGTTCAATTTGGGCCTTTAACACTTCGTAAGTTGCAATGGTATCAGCTTCAGCGCTATGCGCATTTTCTAAAGTTTTATCACAATAAAATTTGTATGCAGCACTTAGTGTTCGTTGCTCCATTTGGTGAAAAATACGTTGAACATCCACAAATTTGCGTCCTTCAGTTTCAAAATCTACATTGGCTCTAAGCATTTCCTCTACCAACATAGGAAAATCAAATTTATTTGAATTAAAACCACCAAAGTCACAACCTTTAAAATAATCGGCATACTCCTTAGCACTTTCTGCAAAAGTTGGCTTATCTTTTACGTCTTCATCAAAAATACCATGAATTGCAGATACTTCGGCCGGAATAGGTTTTGTTGGGTTAAATCTTTCACATCTAACCTCTTCTTTTCCATCCACATCAATTTTTATAGTTGCCATTTCAATAATTCTATCAGTTGAAATACTAATTCCTGTAGTTTCCAAATCAAAAATTACTAAGGGGCGCTTTAGGTTTAAAATCATTATTTTTAGGGTTATTTATAATCAATAATTAGGTATTGATTATTGGGTAAAAAAAATGCAAGTTTAAGGTTAAACTTGCATTTTAAGTATTTAATTTATGTAAAGAATTAATATTCGTCCAAACCAGTTGGTGGCTCCACAGCGGCATCATCCTCTCCGCCTTCTGTATCTTTAGAAAATAAGCCAAATTCATCTGCCTCATCATCACTAATTTCGCCACCTAAATCTTCGGTTTTATCTAAGTAGTTTTTTGTAATTTCATCAAACTCATTATCATCAACTAAACCAAAACGTTGTACTTTATCATACTGTTTAGGAGCTAATCCTACCGACTTACCAATTCTTGGATAGGTAAATTTAGGGTTTTCTTTAATTTCAATTCCAAAAAGCTCAAGGTGCATAGTCCACATTGCTATGAAATCATACACATAGATAATTTTTTGATGTGGATCATTTACATACTGGCTTAATTTAGCCAATTTCATTTCTGGAACAGGGTTTTCCTTGTCACCAGTCTTATCTTCTAAAGTAATTTCTTGCTCTCTACGCCAAGTATCATTACTCATAAAGAAAGATGCTAATTGTTTTTCATCAAATCCAATTGACTCTAAAATAGTTTTATGGAAATCTAAAAATGTTTGATTTGATTTGATTTCAATTACTCGATATGAATCTTCGTAATCCTCGAAAGTTAATTTAAATTTATATACAGCCATTGGTATTTTTTTGCAATGCAAATTTGGGTTATTTTATAACAAATTGCAAAATGTATTTTGGAATAAAAATAAAAAAAGAGGTTTCATAATAATTGAAACCTCTTTATAGTATAATATCATTATTGAATTATTGTTTTCTAATCAACCTAAACTCAACTTTTCTATCTAATCCTTCTGTTTGCATTTTATATTTTTTCACAAAAGGGTCTCTTTCACTAAAAACTAATATTCTATCTTCACTTATTTCAAAAATTTTAACCAATTTTCGCTTTACTGCGAGTGCTCGTTTTTCTGCCACATTAAACTGTGTCATGTCCGGCTTATTTTCATCGGCATGGCCAATAATTGCTACATTAACGCTACTATCAGTAGCCATAATTCGTGCAATTTGTTGTAATAATGGATACTGTTCTACATGTATATCGTACTTATTTGGCTCAAAAGTAATAATTGGTAAACCGTAACCTTCTGTAGATAATGTGATAAAATCGGATTTAGGAATAGAATCAGAAAACTTCATAATTTCAATAGAAGACTTAACTTGGAAATTTTCTGCTGGGTAATAAACACTTAACATTTGACTAAATCCATAAGGATCTGTGTCGTCAGTATCGGGTATTCCATCCATATCACTATCTAAAGTAACACCTTTTACATCTACTTTGTAACCCAATTTGGTATTAGGTTCCAAATCAAGGTAATCAGGAATTCCATCTTTGTCACCATCTGCTTTTAATGCTTCGGTACTTTTCTTGGCTTTTTTAGCCAAATCATCATAAATTACTGCCATTGGGTTAGCCCAATCTAAATGTTGCGTTCTGTTTGAACTAGTAAAATTATAGCCAATTGATAGCATAATTGAACCAAACATATCAGGAAAACCCTGATTAGGGGTTGGGTCATAAAGGTCATACTTATCTGTTCTAGCTAAATTAACTACACCTTCCAAACCAAAGTCAAACTGGTCGTTAATTTTATATTTAGCGCCAAAACCAACAGGAATTGAATAATCAACACCTGCGTATGTTCTCGCACCTAAAGTAGAAATATTCTTATCTCTAACTCCATCGCTAAAGGTTAGTGTAAATCCAGTAAAAGTATAGAAAATCAGTTTTGGTTTTTTTGTTCTAAAATTTAAGCTGCCTAAATTACCTATGATATGAAACCCAACTTGACCAATATTATTAGCATATCCAAAATCTTTTTTAATTCCTTGATTATTTTTACCCGAATAAGTGCCGTATAAACCTTGAAGTCGTAGTGATACAATATGTCCAACAGAATATCTTAATCCTAGTGAATAAATTGGATTAAGTTGATCTTGATCTATATCAAAAATGGTATAGGTGGAGCCAATTCCTCCTGCAATTGAAAATCTACTAAATTTATTAGAAGTAAAGTTTCCACTATTTTTAGTTGACTTTTCTTTTGCATTGTTATTAGGCTTTGCTTCTTGTGCCAAAGCAAATTTAGTAATGAACAAAACCAAGATTATTAAAATATTTTTCATGGTAAAATGTGTTTAATTTCAAAACGCTAAAATACAATAAAGCTATAAATGAAAAAGCCCCTTGCGGGGCATTTATCTACATATTATTGTTTATTGTATAAATAAAACCAAGACTGCGGATCTACTTCAACTTTAGAACGTTTTAAGATTCGTAAAGCTGACTGTTTATCGCTAGTACTTGTAGTCATAACTCTATAATACTTAGATCCTATAGACCTATAAACATTTGCTTTAAATCCTTTTTTGCGGATTGAATCTCTATACTTCATGGCCAAATCCAAATGACTAAGTCCGTAGCAACCAACAACAATATTATATTTACCATCTGGCTCTGTAACCTCGTCCTTCATTTCAACCTCTTCAGTTGGAGTTGGCTTAGGCTTAACTTTCGGTTCTGTATTAGTATCTACCTTAGGTTCAACTTTTGGAGTAACTGGGTCAACCTTAGGAGTAACAACTGGCTCTACAATTGGTTCTACTTTAGGTTGCTCATTAATCAATTTCGGTATTTCTTTTGGTTCAACTACCACTTTAGGTTCATCAATTACCTTAGGTTTGTCAATTACCGGAATTTTATCAATTGCAACATCTTTTGGTTGCTTAGAGTAATTGTAATTTGAATAACTCCAATCAATTAACTCTCTTTTATTTGATGAAGCAAATTTGTAAGAAATACCAGTGTTAACATAAATGTGGTGATTTTGATTAGCTTGATTTCCAGCTCCATCTAACCATTTTGATTGGTTATAATTAAAATCCAAGCCAGTAATAAAATCCCACGATGAATTAATATGCTTTCTAGCTTGCATACCAACCACTATGTTCTGAACACCTTCATTGTAAGAGAATTCTGATTTGGTGTTATCTGCATAAGTATTGTTAATATTATAAAACAAATAACCTCCACCAACTGAAGCATAGTAGTTCCATTTGTTTAGATTATCAGGTTCTGAATTGACTCTTCTTAAATTAAATAAAGCCCTTAAAGTAAACTGATTCATGGTATTTGTGTATTCTTTTATAAAACTTGCATCAAATTTGCCACCAGGTGCATTGGCCGATAGATCCTGACTACCAGAAAATTGACCTAAATGATAATTTCCTTGCAATGAAAAAAAGTTAGAAAAAGAGTATCTACCTGCAATACCAGCCATTAAGGTAGGAGAATAACCAATACTAGAGAACATAATAGGAAGACCAACATTCAAATCTGCACTCCATCTCGAATAGTTTTTTGCAGGTTCATTGCTTTCGCTTGTATTTTTAAAGCTCCACTCTGCTAAATTTTTACTAGCGGTAGCGCCAATTTTATATGAAACACCTAGTGAAGTATTTAAATAAGTATCTAATTTTTTATCTCCATAAGCACCATCTAACCAATAACTTTCCACATAATTATATTCACTTGTTATCAGAAAATCCAAAGAAGGATTAACATAATACCTAAGCCCCAACCCTAATTGGTAGTTTCTCATTGGTTTTCCTCCATATTCAGACATAGCTGAACTTTTTCCATCAATGAGAGAGGATTTTAACTTCCAAAACTGTAAGCCTGCGCCAAAAACTGCAAAAGGCATAAAGCGGTTGGTAGTTTTGGTTAATCCTAATAAATCGCTTAAATTATATTGTGCGTAGCCACTTAAACCGTAAAATTCATTTTTATAACTAATAAGGTCTTTAGCATACACACCATCAGGCGAAACTATTCCGGGTGCATTACCTGTTTTAGCAAAAAATGATTTCGAATCAAACCTACCTGCAACAGACCAATTTTTATTAATTGAATATCGTAACCCTAATTGGTAAATACCCATAATATTTGAATTAACAGAAAAGAAGGTTACTGGAACACCCAAAGATAAATCAGTACTCCAACGTGCAACTTTCTGAGAAAAAACGTTTTGTGTTAAAAACAATAAACCAAAACAAACCAAAAATATTTTTAAATTTTTTATCATAACCTTTATATTACACTCTACTATTTATAAAATGCTTTATTTTTGTGCAAATATAGATATTCTTTTAAAAATTAATTGCTTTAATGGATTAATTAATTATTATCACTATTTAAATCAAACAATTACCAACAATTATGAACTACAAGTTAAAATCTAGTGAACTTGACAGGCCTAGTATTTCAAATTACAAAATAAGCCAAAAAAATAGTATTTACGTTATCTTAGATAATATACGTAGTGCACAGAATGTTGGTTCATTCTTTAGAACTTGCGATGCCTTTAATGTGGAAAAGATTTTTTTATGTGGAATAACATCGACACCACCCAATAAAGAGATTTTAAAAACAGCATTAGGCTCAACAGAGTCTGTTGATTGGGAATATTTTGAAAAAACGGAAGATTGTATTGCTTTGCTAAAAACTAGCAATTGTATCATTAATAGCGTAGAGCAAACCCAAAACAGCGTAAAACTGAATGATTATTTTGAAGATTATAGTAAAAAAATCGCTCTTGTTTTTGGAAATGAGGTGGATGGTGTTGCTCAAACCGTAATAGATTTATCAGATAATACGATTGAAATTCCTCAGTTTGGTACAAAACATTCCCTAAATGTATCGGTGGCAGCCGGAATTACTTTATGGGACATAACCAGTAAAATGTTAAATGACAAAAAAGTAAAAATTAAATAATAATACTCCAATAAAATATGCCATTTAAATTATAATATTGTGTGATAAATAGGATATGAAAAAAGAGCAGCTAAAAAGAAGTTTAACTTATAAAATAAAAAAACTAATTAACTTTTTTCTAAAAGGATTATTGGTATGTATTCCTATTTTATTAACCTATTATGTAGTTTCTAAAATTGTAATTTCTATTGATAAATTTATTCCGGTAAATATTCCTGGAATTGGCTTTATTATTGTTTTGGTTGGTGTTACATTTCTAGGTTGGTTCGGTTCAAGTATTATTTCAAAACCAGTATTTAATTTATTAGATGATTTTTTGTCGAGTTTACCTTTCATAAAAATTATTTATACTTCAGTAAAAGATTTAATGGAGGCTTTTGTTGGAGAAAAAAAAAAGTTTTCGAAACCTGTAATAGTACTAATTAGTGAAGGTGTGTACAAACCGGGATTTATTACCCAAGATGATTTATTTGAAATTCACCTACCGGGACTAGTTGGCGTGTATTTCCCTCATTCATATGCCTTTAGTGGTAATTTATTTTTTGTAGAAAAAAATAAAATAAAATTATTTGAAGGAAACTCAACAGACTTTATGAAATTTATTGTTAGTGGAGGGGTAACTGAACTTGGAAAATAAAACCAAAAGGTCAAATAAATTAGTGAGTTTTTTTTACCTCATTAGGTATAAAAATTTATTAATAATAACTGTGACACAAATATTTAGTTATTATTTTCTTTCGAAATCAATTTCCATTGAAGATTTGTTTTCAGAGAGATTCATTCTTTTAATTAGTGCTACATTTTTATCGGCTGCGGCAGGGTATATTATTAATGATTATATGGATGTAAAGCTAGATATGGTTAATAAACCAAATGGAGTAATTATAGGAAAAGTAATTAGTAGAAGGTGGGCAATTTTTCTACATTCCATATTTAATATATTAGCCCTAACTTTAGCTTGGTTTATTTCCTACAAGGTTGCCATTTTAGTATTTAGTTGTTCTTTACTCCTTTGGATGTATTCTCAATATTTTAAAGAAAGTTACCTTCTTGGAAATTTACTAGTGGCAATAATGACTGCCTCCACCATATTTATATTGATTCCATTTGATGAAAGCACCAATTTTTTCGGCTGTTTTTCGTATGCTATTTTTGCATTTTTGAGTAATTTAATCAGAGAAATAATAAAAGACACCGAAGACATTAGAGGAGATTCAAAATTTAACGCAAATACCTTGCCTATTAAGTTAGGAACTAGAAAAACAAAATCTATCGTAATGTATTTACAAATTATATTCACCATTATTTGTTTTGGTTTTATATTCCTATTTCCGTCTATTTCTAATTGTAATACAACTGTTTCAATATCATTTATGTTTTATATAATGTTATTGGTAGTTGCTCCATCTATTTATTCCATTTTTTTAATTTGGCATGCCGATACAAAAAAGCATTTTTCTAAACTAAGTTATTGGCTAAAATTAAACATGATTTTCGGAATATTAAGCATGGTTTTTTGGAGGTTAGGTTAAAACAGTTATTTTACAGTAATAATATTGACGAAACTCATTCAGTAAAAAATGACTTGGTATTGTTTATTAAGCTACCAAACCTACTTTTGTAAACATAATTTTTTTTTTAAATGCCAATATTAATTTTCTTTTTAGCACACTGGTACTTATCGTTATTTTCTCAAACATTTTACCTACATCGATATTCAGCTCACAAAATGTTTACTATGAATAAGTTTTGGGAAAAGTTTTTTTATTTATTTACTTATATTACACAAGGAGCCTCTTATTTAACTCCAAGGCCTTATGCTATTATGCATAGAATGCATCATGCATTTAGCGATACAGAAAAAGACCCACATTCACCCCATTTTTTCAAGGAAGTGGTTTCTATGATGAAATATACCTATAAGATTTTCAGCGGAATACATACCAATAAATTTAAGTTTGAAACAAAATTTGACCGTAATTTTCCAGAATGGAAAGCAATAGATTGGCTTGCAAATACTTGGACAAGCAGATTATTTTTTGGAACCTTGTATGTTATTTATTACATAAATTTTGCTACTGCATGGTGGATGTATTTGTTGTTACCTATTCATTTTTTAATGGGTCCTGTACATGGTGCAATTGTAAATTGGGCAGGACATAAATATGGTTATAGAAACTTTAACGAAAATGATCAGTCGAAAAATACCTTAATAATTGATTTTTTGATGCTTGGTGAGTTATTTCAAAATAATCATCACCATGCTGGAGCACGACCAAACTTTGCCGCAAAATGGTGGGAAATAGATCCTGTTTATCCAATAATTGTTTTATTGGATAAAATAAAAGTAATAAAACTTGCTAGAACCAACTAAAATTAGGCTTTTAAGCCTAATTTTTCATTCACTAACTTCAGGATTAATTCTAATTGCTCTTGGTGGTTTATTTCACTATTATCAATTTCTATAGCATCGCTTGCCTTCATTAATGGTGAATCATCTCTGTGAGAATCAATATAATCGCGTTTGGTTAAATTAGCCAAAACTTCATCGAAAGTAGTTTCCTTGCCTTTTTCCTTTAATTCATCGAACCTACGTTGGGCACGTACATTCGGATCAGCCGTAATAAAAAGCTTTAGTTCTGCATCGGGAAATACAACAGTACCAATATCTCTTCCATCCATAATGATGGCTCGCTCCTTACCTAATGCTTGTTGTTGTTTTACTAAAAAACGTCTAACTTCACTTATTGAACTTACATCACTAACATAACCGGCCACTCGTGGATTCACCCTAATTTCATTTTCAATGTTTATGTTGTTTAAAAAGGTTTCCTGCGCTTGAGTTTCTGCATTAATTTTAAAAGTAATATCAATTTTTTCTAAAGCATTTACCACTTCGTTTATATTCTTAAAATCAATTTTATTTTGGATACAATAAAGTGTAACTGCTCTATACATGGCACCAGTATCTACATATTTATAGGAAAGAATTTTAGATAATTCTTTGGCAATAGTGCTTTTTCCGCACGATGAGTAACCGTCAATTGCAATTACAATGGCTTTCATTAATTTTTCTTTTTATAAAACTCTTGCAAGTTAGTAATTATTGAGAAATGATTGGTAGCATTTCCAGAATAAATGGAAGATGAACCATAAGAAAATCTAAACTTACGAACTTTTAAGCCAAAACCCCAACTAAATCCTGCCCACGACCGAGCATCGGGTAATGCAAGTTCTCGTCTTCTTAAATCGTTATAGCCAAACCTCAATTGAAAACCTTGCCCAAAAATCAATTCAGTATTAATAATTAAATGGCTCATGAGGTAATTGATAGAAGTAAAATCTTCTTCAATTGGCAAACCTGTAGACAAATCTATATTTCTATTATTTTTTGCATCATTTTGGTACAACAATCCACCAATTTTTTGTAAATCGTGGGCAATTAAAGAAATTCGAAGTGGGTTGTGTGCAAACTTTTTACTATATCCTATTTGAAAATTTAATGGGTACATTTGTCTATCTGCTCCGGTGTAGGTACTAATTTCGTAACCTATATTATTAATTACAGCCGTAAATACAGCTAAACTGTCTTTGCTACGATAACTTGCCGCTATATCAGCTGCCATTCCTGTGCTGCTGTATGACTCAATAACGGAATAAACAAACTTAGCAGTTGTACCAATATTCCACTTATTAATTATTCGAGAGGTAGAAACATGAATAGCAAAATCATTTGCTGCAAAAGTGCCTAAATTGGTGTTATCAATGTCTTTTTTATCGAAAGATCCATAATTAATATACTGTACACCAATCATTAACGGACCTGCTTTTTTAGTATTAAAGGCATATCCAAAATATCCTGTGCCAATATCGGCTAAATAATTTTGATAATTTAAACTTAACTGCTTATCCATAGTTGCAGTAAGCAACGAGGGGTTGTTAATTACCAAACTTGCATCGTTATCGAAAGTAGCAATTGCACTTCCGCCTAACGCAGCAATGCGGGCATTTGAATAATTATTTAAAAATTGATATGGGACATTGCCTCCTAATTGAGCCTTAGCCGAAAAGGAAATTAGCAAGCATAAGAATAAAATATTTTTCATTAATTATTTATTACCTAAATAGATTACTTGTTTAAAAAAAAACATGTTTACAAACAAGTACAACGATACAAAATCTAAATTATTGTTGCAATAAATATATTTGATGGCAAAAAATTACTTTATGTAGTATAAATATTCAAAATTGACGTTACAATTACTTAACATTGCAATGTTGTAACGAAAAATTACTTTCGCAGTATATTTAAATCAATTTTATGTTTGGATTAGATCCCACCTTAACATTTCTATTAATCGCATGTTTATTTGCGGCATGCGCATTTGAATTTATAAACGGCTTTCACGATACAGCCAATGCAGTAGCAACCGTAATTTACACCAATTCATTAAAACCTTGGGTAGCTGTAATTTGGAGCGGAATTTGGAATAGTGTAGGTGTATTTGCAGGTGGTATAACGGTGGCCATGGGTATTAGTTATTTACTTCCTGTAGAGGTATTAGCCGACCAAAATGTATACCATAGTGTTGCACTTATAATGTCGTTATTACTAACTGCAATTGTTTGGAATTTAGGTACTTGGTATTTTGGTAT
>JBGSBN010000067.1:0-14682 GCA_041730515.1 Methylacidiphilales bacterium
CACTAAATCGTCCATAATTTCAAAAACCTCGGCTTCGGTTTCGCCTAAGCCTAACATAACCCCACTTTTGGTTCTACGGCCACGTTCTTTGGTTAATTTAATTTGCTCCAAACTACGTTCGTACTTAGCCTGAGGACGAACCTTACGGTACAAACGAGGAACTGTTTCCATGTTATGACTTACCACTTCTGGTTTTTCGTCAATTACTTGGTATAATAAATCCCACTTACGCAAAAAATCAGGAATAAGAGTTTCCATAGTTGTATTAGGATTCATTTCCTTCACCATTCTAATGGTATCAGCCCAAACTTTGGCGCCTTTATCTGGCAATTCATCTCTATTTACTGAAGTTAAAACAGCATGTTTTACGTTCATTAACTTAATGGCCTCTGCTACACGTTTAGGTTCGTCTAAATCGTAAGTTTGAGCCCTACCTGTAGCCACAGCACAAAACGAACAACTGCGGGTACAAATATTTCCTAAAATCATAAAGGTAGCTGTTCCTTCTCCCCAGCATTCACCCATATTTGGGCAATTTCCACTTTCGCAAATGGTATGCAATTTATATTCATCAACCAAAGCGCGCACCTTGCGGTAATTTTCGCCTGTTGGTAGTTTTACTTTTAACCAGCTTGGCTTTTTTACTCTTGCCTCGCTTAATACTGGTAATTCAATCATTATATTTTAAATAAAAGTTTGTTAATTAATTTTTCCAACCAAAGTTGAATGCAATATAAATTGCAGGAAAAAACTGAATTTGCTCTGCCCTAGTAACCATTGGAAGTTTTTCATTGAATGCATCAAAAGTAATTCCAGCTTCTAAAGATTTATATTCATCAGGATATTGACCGTATTCAATATTTAGCCCAGCCCTACCAAATAAACCAACTTTAGCATTTATTTCGCCAAAGCCCGAAAGAAATGGACCATTACCATAAATTCTAAATTCGTCTTTATGTTTTTCAGGATCATATTTTTCGCTAACTAATGTATTTGAATTATCAGGATTTTGAGCAAAATATTCAATGTAAGCAGGTTTAAGCAAGGCAATAGTAAAACCTACATTATATACAAAATTTAAACCTAAGGCGTTACGATAACTACGCTCCGTTAATTCAATTTTTTGACCATAACTGTTGCGCCAAAAATAAACAAAGTTCAACCTTCCATAAGTGTATGAATTTGGATTATTTTGATAACTAAAACGCCAAACTTCTTTGGGATGACGAATATAAGCCAGTTCAGATTCGAAATAATTTTTTTTAGACCCGGTTTTGTGCCACCCATGTCGGTAATAAATTCCACCACCACCAAAACTATTTAAATTAAAGCCTAAATTATAATCCTTATAATACAAAAGCTCCCCATCAGTTATAGGTGCATTTTGAGCTATGTTTTTATTGGTAAAAAATAGCAATGCGGTAACTAAAATTAATATTCGATTTTGCAAAGTGAATTTTCTTTTATTATTGTTGTCAAAAATAACAAAAAATGAATACAGCAGAAGTAATTTATTTAGGAGAATATAGATGTGAGGCAACTCACCTACAATCAGGCAGTAAAATTATTACTGACGCACCTACTGATAATTTTGGAAAAGGAGAAGCATTTTCGCCTACCGATTTAGTAGCCAAAGCTTTAGCAAGTTGTTTAATTACAACTATTGCCATACAAACAAGGTTGATGGGTTATAATTTAATTGACTCAAAATTGACAGTAAAAAAGCACATGGCAACTAATCCAAGAAGAATTTCAAAGATTGAAGTGAATGTAGAAATTCCTAAAAACAACCTTTCGGAAGAAGATAAAGCAAAAATAATTGAAATTGGACTTAGTTGTCCTGTAGCAAAAAGTTTACATCCTGATTTGATTCAAGATATAAACTTTTATTTTATTTAAAACGAAGAATAGGCTCTTCTAAAAATTTAGAATTTAGGACAAGAACCTTTGCATGAAACCATTAAAACAATGATTAAAGCAAATATTGCGAAGGGAGCTAACTTTTTCATAATTATTTGATTTTTATGTATTTATAATATATTTTAAACTATATAACCTTTGCAAAAGTATCATTTATTACCTGAACATTTAAATTATGATATAGAAAAATTTATTTCTACCCATTTAAATGACAATAAGAATACAATTACTTTAAAAGTTAAATCATTAGTACAAACGAATTTCTGTGCTAATTTGGTATTAGATACTTTATTTAATTTTAAAAAAGCACAGTACAAATTACCCACTCTTGCGCTTAATTATTGTTGGCTACCTGCAAAAAGTTATGAACAAGCAAGTAGTGAATTGACTGCTTTTTACAAATCGAGCAAAATAAATGGCCAAACAATGCTTGATTTATGCGGTGGACTTGGTGTTGATGATATTTATTTTGCCAAGGAATTTAAAAAAGTTATCTCGTTAGATATTGATAATGAAGTAAATGAAATTGTAAGATATAATTTTAATAAACTAAAAATAACCAATATTAAACGTATAACCACTTTAGCCGAAGACTTTTTACAAGGTAACTTACAAACATTTGATTTGGTGTATATTGATGCTGATAGAAGGCCAGAAACCAAAACCAAAACCTTTAAATTAGAGGAATGTACGCCAAATATTATTGAACTTTTACCCTCTATCAAAAAAATTAGCAGTAAACTAATTTTAAAATTGTCGCCTTTAGTTGATATTTCCTATTGCAAAAATGCTATAGAAAACTTGACGGAAATAGATGTAGTTTCAGTAAAAAACGAAGTAAAAGAAGTGCTATTACTAATTGATTTTGAGAAGAAAGTAGAACATATAAAAATTAATGCCACAAACATCCTTGATTTTAAGGAGAAACAACAATTTTCTTCTACAGAAACAACAATTTCAAAAGTTAATAATGTAAATGATTTTTCCTATTTTTTTGAACCAAATGCAAGCATAATAAAGGCTCAATTAAGTATGCAGTATGCTGCACATTGCCAATTAAATATGCTTGCCGAAAATTCGAACTTTTATGTTGGAGATAAAATGGTAGAAAATTTTATGGGAAGAAGTTTTAAAATCATTTATCAATCCGTTTTCAGTAAGTCTAACTTACAACAATATTTAAAGGAAACAAGTCTGAAAAAAGTAAATATTAGCAGACGAAATTTTCCGATAAATGAGGCGGAAATAGCCAAACAATTTAAATTAAAGGATGGTGGCGATGATTATTTGTTTTTTACTCAAAATTCAATCAATGAAAAGTTATTTTTTCATTGTAGAAAAGCAAGTAATTAACCTTTATTTTCATTTACCATTTTTATAAAAATATCCTCCATACTGGCTATTTTAGGGTAAAAAGAAATAAGTTCTATTTGGTTATTTAATTCTGCTATCGTCTGATTGATAGAGGTATTAATTTTAACAATTGCCTCTTCGTTATTATTTTCAATCATTTCGTAATTGGCAGATGGAAGTAAATTTCCTTTAAACTGAATCACATATTCATTAGCACTAAATTGTTGTTTAATAGCCTCTTTACTACCACTTAAAACTACTTTACTTTTATCAATCATAGCTATATCATCGCATAGTTTTTCTACCGTATCCATTCTATGTGTTGAAAAAATAATGGTGCTTCCCTCGTCTCTTAATTTTAAAATTTCGTTAACCAATAATTGGGCATTTTGAGGATCAAAACCACTAAAAGGCTCATCTAAAATTATTAGTTTAGGCTGGTGTAAAACACTGGCTATAAACTGCACTTTTTGCTGCATTCCTTTAGAAAGTTCTTCTACTTTTTTTCCCAACCAATCTTTTATTTCAAATTTATCAACCCAATACTTTACTTTTTGCTTTGCTTCAGCAGGAGTTAAGCCTTTTAACTCGGCAAAATAAAGCAACTGCTCACCAATTTTCATTTTTTTGTACAAACCACGTTCTTCGGGCAAGTAGCCAATATCGTAAATGTGTTTTTCTTGCAATTTTTCGCCATCAAAAATGATTTCGCCTGAATCAGGTTGGGTTATTTGTGTTAAAATTCTAATCAAACTGGTTTTTCCTGCGCCATTTGGCCCTAAAAGTCCAAAAATACTTTTCTTTGGAATTTGAATACTTACATCATTTAACGCCTGATGGCTTGCGTATGATTTATTTAAATTATGAATTTCAACTAACATTTTTTCAAATTAATTTTCAAATAAAGTAAATACTTTTTTATTAATGACAGTTATTTTATAAAAGGAAAATATTGGTTGTTCATCCTTGTAAAAATAACAAATAAATCAAGTGTAAAAATTACTAAACGAAGCCATTTATCGCACAAATATTAGCTTGTTACAAAAAATAAAATGAAATTTGAATGATGAAATTAGTTAAAACTTCCTGGAAACTAATTTTACATGAAAATTCTGATAGTCATTAAATTGCTAAAATCTTTAATTTTAACTTTAATAACAGAAAAGGATTTTTATAAACTTGTTTAATTAACACGAATAGTTTTATTTGCAACAGTTAGCATGAAAAAAAATTTAATAATAATCATTGTATTATTACTTTCCAATCAAGTATTCGCTCAATTTGGGCAGCATTTTTCGGAACTAAATAAATACAAAATTTGTGTTGGAGTAGGCACCGGTATTTACTGGGGTCATGCAAGATTATACACCCTACCAAAAACTAACAATCCTGACGAAAGAACTTTTGCCTTTTCAGCAAGTTTTTTTAAAACTTTTAGCGATAGAATAGAATTAGGTGCACGTTACACCCATACTGATTTAATAGGAACAAAAAGTGGTAAATCATGGGGATCAACTACTTTATTTAACACTACACTTGACGAAGTAGCAT
This sequence comes from Methylacidiphilales bacterium, assembly GCA_041730515.1. GTDB lineage: Bacteria > Bacteroidota > Bacteroidia > UKL13-3 > UKL13-3 > JAAFJM01. The sequence goes on from JBGSBN010000067.1 coordinate 4,825, forward strand.
TGCAAGCCAATATTAGTTTGAATAGAAACTTGTTTTTGCGTGAAGAATTTTATACCATTAATTTAATTTTAGGAGCAGGCGCAACCTATTTTGAAGCTGAATTAAAAGATTATGCCAGCGGCAACATTAAAAGTTCAGTAGGAAAAGGAATTAACGAAAATGGACATATTGCTAATAAACAATTGGCTGGTTTTGGTACCATTGGTTTAGGTTTTCATGTAAGGTTAGGACAATTGGTAAGTGTAGGTATTGATAATTATTTAAACATTACCTCTACCAAAAATTTAACTGGTTTAACTATTACAGAGAGTGTAAATCAATTTGACTCCTACTCTGTTCATTTGTTAACAATTGGCTTAAGGTTAGGAAAAGGAAATAAGCTATTTTGCCCAAGAATTTAATTATAAAACATCCCATTGAACTTCGAAATTATACCAAAGTATTTCCCAAATTTAACCGAAATACAAACCAATCAGTTTAAACAGTTATACGAATTATATGCAGATTGGAATAGCAAAATTAATGTGGTTTCGCGTAAAGATTTTGAATCATTATACGAAAAACATGTTTTACATAGTTTAGCAATTGCCAAATATATTCAGTTTGAAAACGGAACTAAAGTTTTAGATATTGGCACAGGTGGGGGTTTTCCGGGTATTCCGTTGGCTATTTTGTTTCCAAATACTGAATTTACTTTATGCGATTCGATAGCTAAAAAAATTAAAGTAGCCGAAGAAGTTTCGAATGCCATTGGACTGAAAAATACGGATTTTGTGGTTGGTAGAGTTGAAAATTTAAAAGAACAATTTCATTTTATAGTAAGCAGAGCTGTAGCACCAATGGAATCGCTATACAGATGGACACAAGATTATATTGACGAAAATTGTTTTAACGCCAGATTAAATGGTTATTTACTTCTAAAAGGGGGCGATTTAAAGGAAGAAATTAAAGATTTGAAAAAACTAAACGGTAAGCTAAATGTACAAACAGCCGACCTTAATAACTTTTTTGAAAGCGAATTTTTTGAAACCAAACAACTGGTTTATATTTTCAAGAACTAAATAAAAAGCAGCCAATGGCTGCTTTTCTTTACTCGCTATACTGTTTAATAAGTTGGGCCAATTGATGGGCTTGCACTACTCCCGATTGACGCCACTTTATTTCACCATTCTTAAATAAAATAAGGGTTGGAACCCCTTGAATGCTATAATTTTGGGCTACTTGTGGATTTTTATCCACATCTATTTTTAAAATAGTTGCCCCCTCGCCTACCTTGGTTTTTAAATCTTCCAATACAGGTTTCATCATTTTACAAGGCCCACACCACTCGGCAAAAAAATCGACCAAAGTGGGTTTATTACTGTTAATTATTTCAGAAAAAGTTGACATTTTTTGTCTATTATTTTATTTCTTCAAAATCTACATCTTGCACCAAATCGTCTTTGGCTTTTTTAGTTGGCACTGCACATCCATTTACTCCGCAGCAACCAGTATTAGTTACTGCTTGAAACAAAAAGAATAAACCAAATGCACCTACCATGTAATCATGAATTTGAAATGCTTGAATTAAAAATATTATACCCAAAACCAAGCGCAAACCACGCATAAAATTCCAGCCAGTTAACAATGTTTGTATATTCATTATATTTTATGTTGCAAACTGCTCCGAGCGCCTCCATTGTGCACATTGGTATATCCGTTCGATTTTAAAATTGATTTAGCCGAAGCACTGCGTATGCCCGATGCGCAACAAGTAATAATTGGATTATTTTTATCTTTAAGTTTTGCTAAATTGCTGTTTAAGGTATCAACTGAAATATTTATTGAACCTTTAATATGTCCACCAGCATACTCACCTTTACTTCTTACATCTAATATAATAGCTCCTTGGCTAACTAATTCAGCGTAATCAACCTTGGGACCAAAACCTAGTAAGTTTTTTATAGTATTTATCATTTATTTATTTTTAAAATCTGTTTTTGTTAACCTTAACTAATTATTAGCAAAGAAATTTACATCGAACCAAGAGCCACCATTATAACATTCAATGCCTTGTTGACTTAAATAATAATAGGCTTGTCCGCTTCTTCCACCTGATGCACAGCATAAAACTAAAGGCATATTTAACTCCTTAATCTCAGCTAGCTTTTCTGTTATTTCTTGCAAAGGAATATTAATAGACCCTGCAACATTACCACCCATAAACTCACCCGGAGTGCGAACATCCACTACAGTACCTTTTTTTTCTTTTATAATTTGTTCCAAATTCATTTTATTATTCTTTATGTTGTTAATTATTAATTCGTCCTACCATGCAACTAGCGTAGCTTATAAGTTGCAATAACAATCCATTTTCTTCAGTAGCTTCAGGGTAACCTAATGAATGTAATTTTTTGATAATTACATTTCTATCTACATCATCATAAGTTACAGTAATTTTATCTTCCTCGTTAAAAACTTCAGCAGTTTTAACTCCTTCAATTTTTAACAATTCAGTTTTTATGGTAGTTGCACAGCCCGAACATTTAATATTAGCTACAATGATATCTTCTGTTTTCATTTTATTGTTTTTTCTTTTTTAAAATATCGCCTAATAATCCACCCATGGCAGTTCCGTATAAGGTACTATTTAGTGGTTTAGAAGTAATGGCACAAGTGCCACTAGCACAACCAATATAATAGTAGTACAAATAACCTAATAAGGCGCCAATTAAAGCTGCTATTACAATGGTTTTGTGTTTTAATATGAAGATCATTTTTTTATTTAAATTTTAAACTGTCATAGTCCAATTCATTTTCAAAAAAGCCTTAATTCCAAAATTGCTTTGTTGATTAATCTTGTTTTTTCTTTGTAGAAAACCCAAATGGTAAATAAAGCGGGCAAAAACTTAAAAAACTGGTTGCAATAAAAATACCAGCTAACACCAATAATACTGTGGCCAATGTGCCACTAATTTGGCCTAGAAAATAAAGTGCAGCAATTGCTACCGCTACTAAAATTCTAACCCACTTGTCTGCTGTTCCCATGTTTGCTTTCATATCTTCCTAATTTTAAAATTGTTAATTGTTCAACAATGTTAAGCATTTTAACTGCATACTTCTGTTACTTTTGTTACATAAGAAAACATGAAATAATTTAAACCAATAAATGAAATCAATCAAAGTAAAAGGTTTTACCTAACTAATTATTGAGGATTATTTTGATTAATAGTAAGGACATTTTCCAGTATAAAATCTTTTAAAATAGTAAAATCACTTTCTAGCATGGTACTTTTAAAAAAGATAAAATCTTTGGAGGCATAAATCTCAACTGTATCTTCCTTTAATTCCACTTTTTTCACTGTTGACCATTTTTCTATGACTTCAATTTCATCGGTAAAAAAAGAGAATGCATCATTACCAAGAATTAATTTATAGGTACTATGTTTTGCATTTTGCGCTGCATATTCTCTAACCGATTTTTTCCATTTAAGTAAGGTAAACAATTGCTTAATTAATAAAATTATGTAAAGAATAAACATGAACAAAAACAATTCAGTAAGTTCTTTAAAACGATTAGTAAAAATAAAAACAGTTTGTGTTAAAATTGTAATACAGCCTGTTATGAAGCACCAAATTGTATATTGTTTTGTAATAGGTGAGAAAAATAATTTTTCATAACCATCTTTAAAAAAAGACGCCTCTATGTCTGAACTTGTTAAATTTATTTTTATTTCAATCATTTTACTTAATTAAAAAAACGGAAAAAATCTTCCTGTATTATTTTTATAATCAATATATTGATTAAACTTTTGACAAAGCATTTTTTCTTCGTAAATGGATTTAAAATAAAACAAAATCCAAAGAACAACACCAATACCAATGCGCCAAATATTTTGATTATAAACACCAAATGTAATGGTGCAAATTATAATTCCTGTATAAATAGGATGACGAACAAATTTATACAAACCATTATTGATTAAGTTTCCATTTTTCTTAGGACTTGGAAATGGTGTTAAATTTTTATCAAGCTGAATAATGGCTAAAATAATTACTAAAAAACCTAAAACGGATAAGCCTAAAAATAAATATTTAACCAATAAATTAATAGTAAAAAAGCCAATAGAAATTGGCAACAAATAAGCTACAAAAAGCAGCATTTGTATGGAAATAAATAATAAATCTTTAAAAGGAGGTTTAGTCATAAATGCTATTCTATTTCCAATAATTGAATTTTATTTCTTCCTAATTTAACCAATCCTTTTTCTTCCATTTGTTTTAATAAGCGCGATACCACTACCCTGGCTGTACCTAGTTCATTAGCTAAGTTTTCATGGGTTATGTATAATGAATGACTATTGGTTAATTGGCATTTCTTTTTTATAAAATTAAGCAATCTATCATCCATTTTGGTAAAAGCTACTGCATTTACCACCTCTAACAGTTCTTCAAAACGTTTGTGATATAACCTGAAAATATAATCTAACCATTCGGGAAATTCTTTTATCATTAAATTAACTTTATCAATTGGTATAAATAAAATTTCGGTAGGTTCTTCGGCTACTGCGCTTACTTTACTGGTATCGTGATGAATGCCACCTAAAAAAGACATGATACAACTTTCGCCAGCTTTTATATAATATAATAATATTTCCCTACCATCCGCGTCAGAACGCATTACCCTTATATTTCCTCGGGTAACAATTGGAATTGCATTGATGTAAACATTTTCATTTAATATGATATCGCCTTCGGCAAAATTTTTAATAAAACCATAGTCTTTTAACTTTTCTTTTACCAAAGGCAATGATTTAAATTCGGCCAAATTATCTAATTCCATATTGCAATAATAATTGTTTAAAATACAAATTAGGAAGCCTATTATAACTTAAATAGAAATAGAATATTGGTTACTCGTAAAAGGTTTAACTAACTAAATTTAAAAAATTCAACTTGCCTGACTTTATAACTGATAATATTGAATAAAAATTTATATTACATCATCTAAAATATTAAATACTTCGGCTTGATTTAAATATTGTTTGGTATAATGATAAGCATATAAAAAAATCTCCTCTGCCTTTTGCACTTCAAACATGCCATACTTGCTCATTTCTGGTGGTTCAATAAACAAATTACACAAATGAACTTTATCGTAAACTGTTTTACTCATTGCTAGGTGAAAGCTTCTATCAAGCATGTTTTTTATTTTTAAATTTTCGGCCTTTATACTCATTTCATTGGTATGCACACCTATTATAAAATCGCATTTATCAATAATTGGTTCTACAGGTAAATTATTTAAAATACCACCATCAAGGTATATATTATTGTTAATTTTTACTGGTTCAAAAACCAAAGGAATGCACGAGGATGCCATCAATGCCTTTGATAAATTGCCTGAGGTAAAATACTTAATTTTCCCTTTAACAATATCGGTAGCAGCTATTACAATTGGTATTGGCAATTTTTCAATCAAATTATGTGAAAAATGTTGTTGGTATATATTTTCAAAAGTTTGCATGTTAAACAAACCTGATTTTTTTAGCATTAAATTAGACATATTAAAAAATTTACCATTTAAAGCTATTTCTACAATTTGTTCTGGATTATAACCTGCCGAATAAAAAGCAGCAACAATTGCACCTGCGCTAGTTCCGGAAATTATTGATGGGATAATTTCAAACTCTTCGAGCGCTTTAATTACACCCAAATGAGCAATGCCTCGAGCACCACCGCCTGAAAGTACTAATCCAATTTTTTTCATTCCAAATTATTTTATTGGTTCGAATATAATTAAATAATTGTTATTAATAAGTTATAAAAAGACAGAAAAATGGTGCCATTTTTTCTTTAAAAAATACTTAATTTTTACTTTTTTCGTTCATAAAAAGAAAATAATAAATCATTCAAAACCCTTTATCAATCTAGTATTCAAGCTAAACACTAGGCATACAACTATTTTGGCTTAAAATTTGTCTTTAGGTAATAACAATTCTTAATTTAAAAGTGCTAATATTTGTGTCGATTTTTGAGAGTAACTGAAAAATTATTATGGAAAACAAAAAACTAATCTATAACATCCTTTTAGATATTATAAAAAACGAAAGTTTTTTATCCAATATTTACTTGGTATGCAACTTCTTAATTGGATTAGCGTTTTTAGTTCTTGCGTTTCAAATTACTACTCAATTAAGAAAAAGAAATGATGTTATTTTATCTCGAAATCATTACCTAATTATCACCTTTTTTATATTAACAAGCCTTTCTTTTTTTGTCAATCATTTCCTTTTCATTTATTCAATAAGTTACCTAAATGTATTAGTTATTACCTTCACAGCAATTTGTTCTTGGGTTTTTGTACATTTTTTCTCAAAAAATATTGCTGTAATTTTTGGTTTAAAAACACAAAGCCAAATTAATCAAATAGTATCTGAAAGGATTAATTACGTTAAGAAAGAACTAGAAGACATAAAACATAAAAGTGCAGAATTTGAAAACATAATTAATACAACAGGTGATGTGATTACAATTATGACAAAAGATTTAAAATACAAGTACTTAAACAATGGTTTTGCAGCTGTTTCTCCTTTTGATATTATTAATTTTATAGGAAAAACACCTAGCGAAATTTTGGGTAAACACCCTCATACTATTATGTTTACCAATAAGCTTTTATTGGCAGTAAATACAAAAGAAACGATACATTATGAAATTAATACTTATGCTGAAAAAGTGGGAGTTAAACATTTCTCAGTAACAATGTCGCCAATATTTGATAAGGAAGGTAATGTAGAAAGTATAATTACCATTACAAAAGATATTAGTTTACTTAAACACACTGAAATTAAATATCAAAATTTACTAAACGAATTTGATATCCTTTCAAGGAAAATTGAAGAAAACAATAAAAAAAGCTAAAATAAGCTAATTAAAAAGACTAAGTACCTATTTTTACGGCAGTAAACTTATAATCCACACTTCCTGGATCAGGGAAAATTACATTTTTTATTCCACTTAACTCCTTTTCGCCAAGTAAGTTAATTTCATACATGGTAAATACATTTAAATTTTCACCTTCTACTGTCAGCTTATTTCCTGTAATTTCGCCTTCAAAACGTTTTACTGTATTCCAACCTTTAGTATTTCCTGAAACCACGTTTAAAATTATCCTAGTGCTTTCGTGGCTAATTTTCCACTTTTCCTTTATCACTTTTTCGGTATGCCGTTTATTATTAATTTTATGCACTTTAAAAGTCACATCCCAATTACCGCAAAGGTCAAGCATTTTTATGTAAGGATCTTTAAATTGATGGGGAACATCAGCTTTTATCTCAGTTGTAGCCACGGGTGCTTCATCGCAACTTATTAAAAAAGCAAAAATTGTAAATACAAATAGTTGTTTTTTCATTACAAGTAGTAGTTTATTTATTTAAAAATACAATTATATTAAAAAAACAAAATATAACGAGAAAAATTAAATGAATTTTTACACAAAAAAAGAGGTTACTTTTATGAAAAAAATAACCTCTTTTTTAAATTAATACATTTAATTATAAATGCATTCTGTTTTTCTTTTCTAGTAAACGTTCTTGTGTTTCTACGTTTTCAGGATCAGGTAAACAGCAATCCACTGGGCAAACCGCAGCGCATTGAGGCTCCTCATGAAAACCTACACACTCGGTACATTTGCCAGTTACAATATAGTAGGTATCTTCTGATTTCGGTTCAAAACGTGAGCTAGAATCCGTCATTGTACCGTCAATATCCACAGTCCCTGCAAGGCTATTTCCATCTTTCCAAGCCCACTCAGCTCCCGATTCGTAAATTGCATTGTTTGGACATTCAGGTTCGCATGCACCACAGTTAATGCATTCGTCAGTTATCATTATTGCCATAATATGTTATAAATTAATTTTTGTTTATTTCTATTGTATTTAACCACTGCAAGATTAGTTTTGTTCTCTCAAATCTAAAAATAGAATCGTTCTAAATAACATGACTTTTCAACAACGTGTACAAGCTTTTATTCAACTAGGAAATTTTTTACAAGATGCTGCTAATAATGCACATAAGGCCATAGTTGAAGCCTATTTATATAACAACTGGTTTACCGAAGAAAGCCAACGCCTAGCTTTACAAGCTTGGGCCGATGCATTAAGCGAGCAAAATATTAACCAATGGACTGCAGAATATAATTTTGAAAAACCTGTAAATGAAAAAAAGGTAGCCATTGTAATGGCTGGAAATATTCCTTTGGTAGGCTTGCACGATTTGATTTGTGTTTTACTTTGCGGGCATACCGCCATTGTTAAACTAAGCAGTGATGATAAAATTTTACCTAAATTTATTGTGGCTGCATTATTACAAATTGAACCTGCTTTTGCCAACTCCATCCAAATACTAAAAGAGGATGAAAAATTGGCCAATAACTATGATGCTGTAATTGCAACTGGTAGTAATAATAGTAACCGTTATTTCGAATATTATTTTAGTAAGTTTCCTAATATTTTACGCAAAAACCGAAATAGTGTGGCAGTGTTAACAGGCCATGAAACGAATGAAGAAATGAAACTTTTGGCAAAAGATATTTTTACTTACTTTGGGTTAGGATGCCGAAATGTTAGTAAACTCTATTTACCAAAAGGATTTGACATGGCGTTGTTTTTTGAAAACACGCATGATTATGATGATTATTTAAAACATAATAAATATGGAAATAATCTAATGTATCATAAATCAATTTGGCTTTTAAATCAAGATGATTTTTTAGAAAATGGACTGATTAACTTAAAGGAAGATGAATCAATGGCATCGCCTTTAGCTAGTTTGTATTACCAATATTATGAAACAGTTGAGGAAGTTAAAGCAACACTTGAAACTAAAAAAGACGAAATTCAATGTGTGGTAAGTAATATAAATTTTGGTTACCAAATATCCTTTGGAGAAACCCAACAGCCTAAACTTTGGGATTATGCAGATAATGTTGATACAATTGCATTTTTACTGAATTTATAATTCAATTTTGTTAAATCTTTTACCATCTAATTATTTAAAATTGGTTAGAAAAACTAAATGATTTTTCAATTAACTATTAAAAAAAATGAGCTAAAGAAAATTCCATAACTCATTTTTTTGTATTACAAACTGCTAACCTAGTTAACTACCCAAGTTTCGTTACCTGCAATTAATTTATCTAAATCGCCCATACCTTTAGCCATAGCTGCATCCATTTGATTGTTGAATAGTTCATCAAAAGTATTTTTGTTTGAATTAACATAAAATACGCCAAACGGTCGAGGTTTATGATCAGGATGAGTTGGATCATCGTAAAAACGTGAAAGAATGGTAGCTTTAACCAAATCTGTTTCATCGTGAATCCATAAATCGTTGGCCGAAACATCAGCTAAATTTACAATGATTGGTTTAAAACCATCTAGCATAATTCCTTTATCATCGTTTGCACCAAAAATAAGAGGTTTGCCATTTTCCATCAACAAAATATTTTCTTTTTTGCTTCCTTTTTCAGTATAAACTTCAAAAGCGCCATCGTTAAATACATTACAGTTTTGGTAAATTTCCACCATAGAAGTTCCTTTGTGATCGTAACCTCTTTTTATAACTGCTTGTTGGTGTTTTGGATCTCTATCTAAAGTTCTGGCCACAAAAGTCGCATCTGCTCCTAAAGCCAAAGCAATTGGGTTAAAAGGATAATCAACACTTCCCATTGGCGTTGATTTAGTAACCTTACCTTGCTCACTAGTTGGCGAGTATTGCCCTTTTGTTAATCCGTATATTTGATTGTTAAACAACAATACATTTACATCAGGATTTCTACGCAACATATGTATAAAATGGTTTCCACCAATACTCATT
>JBGSBN010000068.1:0-14680 GCA_041730515.1 Methylacidiphilales bacterium
CTTGGAAATTTCCAAGTCTGAGACTATTCTTATCTATATTCGTCCTTTCTGATAAATTTAAGGACAGAAATCTGAACTCTACACTTAATATTGATTTTATTATCTCGATTGAGTTCTCACTAAGTTGAGAAAGGAAATTCATTTCAAGCGACTCAGCAATAGATGGTGGCCAAAAAATGAGTAAGCGTTTGGGAAATGTGGTTGATCCGTTTACTACCATTGCTAAATACGGTGCAGATGCCACACGTTGGTACATGATTAGCAATAATGATCCGTGGGATAATCTTAAATTTGATTTGGAAGGAATAGGAGAGAGCCAACGAAAGTTCTTTGGTACTTTATATAACACGTATTCGTTTTTTGCTATTTATGCCAATATTGATGGTTTTGTGTACGATAGCAATAATATAGTTGCTGTAAAAGAACGTACCGAGCTTGACCGTTGGATTATTAGTAAGCTAAACAGCCTGATTAAATCAGTTAGCGAAAAAATGGATGATTATAATCCAACACCTGCTGCTAGAGCTATCGAAGAGTTTGTAGGCGATCATTTGTCAAATTGGTACGTACGTTTAAGCCGTAGGCGTTTTTGGAAAGGCGAAATGAACGATGAGAAAAAAGCTGCTTACGAAACTTTGTACGAGTGTTTAGAAACCGTTAGTCAGTTAATGAGTAGTGTGGCACCATTTTTTGCTGATTGGTTATACCGTAATTTAAACGAAAGTTTAATTGAATCGGGTAAAAACACTTTACAATCGGTTCATTTAACTGATTTGAAAGTAGCAAATGTTCAGTTAATTGATACTGTTTTGGAAGAGCAAATGGATTATGCGCAGCGCATTTCATCATTGGTTTTATCAATTAGGAAAAAGGAAAATATTAAAGTTCGTCAGCCATTGCAACGCATTTTAATTCCTGTTGTTGACCAACGTATAAAAGACGAAATTACCCATGTAAAAGATTTAATTTTAGCAGAAGTAAACGTTAAAGAGTTAGAATACATTGATTCGATTGATAAAACGATAAAGCCTAATTTTAAAACATTGGGTAAAAAAGTAGGTGCAAAAATGAAGGATGTGGCTGCTGCCATTACCGCGTTTGACCAAAATAAAATTCAAGAATTAGAACAAAAAGGATTGTTAAACCTTGAAATTGAAGGTGAAACGTTTGAAATTTTATTAACAGATGTGGAAATTTTATCGAAGGAAATTACAGGATATAAAGTAGCCAATGAAGGTAAAATTACGGTAGCTTTAGATATTGAAATGGATGAAGCCTTGCTAAACGAAGGAATAGCGCGAGAGTTGATAAGTAAACTGCAAACTTTAAGAAAAGAATCGAACTTAGCTGTAATGGATAAAATAAATGTACAAATAGCTGATAATGTTTACACCAATGCATCGTTATCTACTTATAATTCATATATTTGCAGCGAAATTTTAGCAAATTCTATTCAAGTAGTTGATAATGTGTTAGAAGGAGTTGAAATAGATATTAATGAAAACCTTATAAAAGTAAAAATAATTAAAGCTTAAATTATAATGGCCAAAAAAGTTGTGAAAAAAGCTGCTGCAAAAAAAGCAGTTAAAAAAGTTGTGAAGAAGCAAGTTGCCAAAAAAGCAATTGCCAAAAAAGCTACACCAGCTAAAAAAGCGGTTGCTAAAAAAACTACGCCAGCTAAAAAAGCATTACCTGCTAAGGTAGTTAAAAAAGTAGCTACTAAAAAGGTTGCAAAAAAAGTTGTTACTAAAATTGCCACAAAAAAGGCAGTTAAAAAAATAGCTCCAGCTAAAGCAGTTAAAAAGGCAATTGCGAAGAAATTGGTTGTGAAAAAAGTTACACCAACAACTAAAAAGGCGGTTGCTACCAAAAAAGTAGTGGCAACTAAAAAGGTTGTTGTTGCTAAAAAAACAGTTGCTAAAAAACCAGTTGTAACCACTAAAAAAGTAGTTAAGGCTGTGAAAAAAGCAATACCTGCAAAACCGGTTAAAAAAGTGGTAGCAACTAAAGCCGTAAAGGCAGTAGCAAAAAAAACAGCAAATAAGCCTGTAACTAAAGCCGTAAAAACAGTTGCTAAGAAAATAGTAAAACCAGTTGTTAAAACGGTAGCTAAAACCAACAAACCAGCTTCAAAACCAGCAATAGTTATTAAAAGTAAAGTTGCCAATAAAGTTAAGGTGGTTGCAAAACCAATTGCTGAGGTAAAAAAAGGTTCTAAAAAATCTGTTTTAGTAAACAAACCTATTAGTAAAAAAATTATAGCTAAAAAAGTAACTGCGGTTGCTAAACCTAAAGTTGAAAAAAAACCGGTAATTGAGGTAAAAGAACCAGCTCCGTACCGTCCAGAAATGAAACCTTTAGAAATGGCCACTGAAGCAAAACGTTACAGTGATGCTGATTTAGCTGAATTTAAAGATATAATTGTAAAGAAAATGACTTCGGCAAAAGCTGAGTTAGCTAATTTGTTAGACCAAATGCAAAATCCAAATGCAAATGGTGGAAATGATACTGATAGCAGTTACCAAACTTTAGAAGATGGACAATCGAGCAGCGAAAAAGAACACTTAAGTCAATTGGCAGCTCGTCAACGTAAGTTTATTGAAAACTTAGACAATGCTTTATCGCGAATTGAAAACAAAACTTACGGAATTTGTAAAGTAACAGGTAAGTTAATTGCCAAAGAACGCTTAAGAGCAGTTCCACATACTACATTAAGTATGGAAGCTAAGCTTCAACAGTATAAATAATTTTTTAAAAAAATACATAGAAATTAATAGAGACGTAATTATTATTGCGTCTCTATTTTTTTAAGCAAATAATGAAAAACAAACACTTAGTTTATCCAATTACCATTGGGATTATATTATTAATTATTGACCAATGGAGCAAAGTTTATGTAAAAACACATTTTAACCTAAGCGAAGAGGTAAATGTAATTGGAAGTTGGTTTAAACTTCATTTCTTAGAAAACTACGGAATGGCTTTTGGTATTGAATTTGGTGGCGATTGGGGTAAAATTATTCTAACACTTTTTCGTATTATTTTTTGCGGTGTAATAATTTATTATATCAATGGTTTAATTAAAGCCAAGTCTCATTTGGGTTATACCATTAGTTGGACCATGATTTTGGTGGGAGCTTTAGGGAATATTATTGATTCGGTATTTTATGGTGTGCTCTTTTCAAAAAGCGACTATTGGAGTTTAGCCACTTTTTTACCTGTTGATGGTGGTTATGCCTCGTGGTTTCATGGTTCTGTGGTTGATATGCTTTATTTTCCAATTATTCATGGTTCTTTTCCTAGTTGGTTTCCAATTTGGGGAGGTGAAAGTTTTGAGTTCTTTAGACCAGTATTTAACGTAGCTGATGCTACTATTAGCGTAGGTTTTGTTTTGATTTTATTGTTTCAAAAAGAATTTACAGAACAATCAGTACCCAAAGAAGAGGTGGTTAGTTTAGAGGAGGAATAATCAATTAGCAATAGGCAATTGGCAATAAGCAATTGACTATAAATAATTGGCAATAAGTAATTGGAAATAATTAATTTGCGATAAGTAATTGGCAATAAGCAAAATAAATTATAAATCAAAATTATGTCTAGCTGTAAGCAACGCATTTTTTTATAAATTCGAAATTCTCAATCAAATTAACTAATCAAAAATCATTGTCTTTTAATTAAGTAGAAATATATTCCGAAACCAAATTAAATAAGAATAAAAAAGCTTAAGTAAATGGCATTCAATCAAAAATCAGAACTCAAAAATCAATAATAAAAATATATGGAATTTGAATTTATATTAGTAAACCCCAATTACGATAAGCATATTGCTTTAATTCAATTAAATAGACCAAAAGAATTAAATGCATTGAATTTACAATTGATGTTAGAGCTGAAAAAGGCTTTACAACAATTAGATGATAATGACGATGTGCGTTGTATAATCATTACTGGAAATGAGCAAGCTTTTGCGGCTGGTGCCGATATAAAGCAAATGGAAAGTAAGAATGCCATTGATTTATTAAAAATTGACCAGTTTGAAACTTGGGATCAAATTAGAAAAACTAAAAAGCCAATTATAGCTGCTGTGAGCGGCTTTGCTTTAGGTGGAGGCTGCGAGTTAGTAATGACTTGTGATATGATAGTGGCTAGCGAAACTGCCAAATTTGGTCAACCTGAAATAAAATTAGGTATTATGCCAGGAGCAGGTGGAACACAACGTTTAACAAAGGCTGTAGGCAAAGCATTGGCCATGGAAATGGTTTTAACTGGTAAATTTATTAGTGCAGAAGAAGCTTTAAGTGCAGGTTTAATAAACAGAGTAGTTCCAACTGAATTGTATTTAGAAGAAGCTGTTAAATTGGCTAAAGAAATTACTATCCAAAGTCCAATAGCTATTCGTTTGGCTAAAGAAAGCGTATTAAAAGCTTTTGATAGTGGATTGCAAGAAGGTTTGTATTTTGAGCGTAAAAACTTTTATATGTGTTTTGCTTCAGAAGATCAAAAAGAAGGTATGAAATCATTTGTTGAAAAACGTAAACCTGTATTTACTGGAAAATAAAATTTATTAATAAACCCAAAAGCCCATTCAAAATATTTGAACGGGCTTTTTCAATTGTTAAAGCAATAAGAAACCAATTTTAAAACCTACCAATGGAGAAAGTCCATCATACGCAAAATCCCAATAGAGTTTATCAAAATTTCTAAATTCTTTAAGTTCGTTATCGGTATTGGCATTTACTAAACTTATTCCAAACCAAGCATTTACAGTAAACCTTCCTTCGGTTCCAGTTGCCCCAAAATATAAACTAGTGGTTGATTGTTTGCTTTCCATAGCATATTTCCCTAACCTATATTCGTAAAAGGTAAGTCCATCATCTTGATAGGGAAAATAACCATAATCGTTAATTTTAAAATTATACTTTGCATACGAATACTCAGCTCCAATATAAAAATGTTCTTTTTTGGAATGAACAAAATAATATTTTCCTCCCAAATGAAATCCACTGCCTTCTATTTCATCATTAGCTCTTTTGGTTTGATCGGAGGTAGTTCCATTATCAATTTTTATAGATTTATCACCATTCCTGTTGGTTAAACCTGTATAAAATTGACCACCACCAAAAACGTGAAAATCTTTAAATAATTTATATTCTATATCTGCTTTTATTCCATTTATTAATAAAAACTGCGGATGTATATTTATTGAAAATTTTAAGGAATCGAATTTATTTTGACTAAATGCAGTTCCACAAATAAAAAATAATAGGAGTGAGGTAAGTTTTTTGCCCATCATTTTAAGGTGTTTTAGTTTGAATATTACTTAAAAACCAAATACTATCACTGGCAAATGCCAACTGAGTAATGCCATTTTTACCAACTAAAATAAGCGAAGAATCTAATGGAATAATATCGTGAGAGGTAATGTTAAAACTCTTTTTTATTGTTAAATTAGCAGGATTACTCGCATCAAACCAACGTAATAAATTATCATCACACACAAATAAATTTTCACCTATTAAACCTAAGCCTTTTGGTTTATTTAAGTTATAAGCCTGCATTAGAAAAACATTGTTTAAGTTAGTTACATTGTAGGCCAATAATTGATTCATGTTTCCCCAACATCTTGTAGTTGAAAAAGTTCCTTCACTATTTAAGGTTACAAATGCATAATTATCATTTGCCACTACCGGATCGCAGGCTCTAAAATGAGGAACAGCGGCCAATTGAGCAATTAACAAAGGATTGCTTACATCGTATATAAACATTCCATTTTGAGAGCCAATAAAAATGGTTTTTTCGTCTCTTGGAAAAATAGTTTCAATATCAAGACCGATTTTATTAGTGCCAATTTTATTTGGTTTTTTGGTGTTCGAAATATCAAATACATTTAAGTTTTCGTTATCTACTGTATATAAATAATTGCCAACTATAGCAAAACGGGCAGTAGAACCAGCTACTCCAACACCTTCGCCTCCAAGGGCGCTATTGCTTGTTGATTCTTTGGTACACGCGTTTAACATTACCAAAGCCATGCATAATTGAATGATGTATTTTTTCATGATTAATCGGCTTTATTCCATTTAACTAAAACTAAATTGGTTGGTCTGTTAGCCTTTAAATGTTCTGGCCTAACTTGTAAATTATCTGGCGGAACGGGTTCAGGAAATGCATTTACAACGCGTTCGGTTACCGAAATTTGACTAAGGTTACTTAAGTCAATTGCCACTAAATCGGTGGCATTATCTACATACATGGTATTGCCTTTAATGGCCATATCAAAACAACCTAAAACCTTAATAAACCCTAATTTTACAGGTGTTAACGGATTGCTATTATTAATAATATGCACACCAACACCTGCTTCACTTACAAATAAATAATTGTCTTTTGTATAAATTTTTGCTGGTGTTCCAATTTCGCGCGGTGCGTTTAATGAAATGGAGTTTTCTAAATCAGTTCTAGTCATAAATACTGGGTTGTAATCAGTATAAATTTTAGCTTTAGGCTCATTACATTTTAAACTACTTAAAGTAATTATTGCAAAAGTGCCAATGCAAAGTTTAATGGTTAATTGCTTCAATTTTAGCATAGAAATTTAATTAATCTTAAATCAAATATGAGGAAATTGAGTAATAATTCCAACTAGTTTTTAAACTAAAAAAAATTAACTAGTAAAATAAGGCCTTAAGGCACTTATTAATACCTCTGGTGCCATGGTTAATTTATTGGTTTTCATGTCAATATTTACCAATTCGGCTTCGGCTTTAGTTATTAATTCGTTCTTAGGGTTGTATATTTCGTAATAAAAATGAATCCTAACTTTTGGTAATTCCTTAATGGTAGTAATAATAGTTAACTCATCATCGTAATAGGCCGATTTTAAAAACTTACATTGAAGGCTTAAAACAGGCATCATAATGCCATTATCTTCAAAACTTTTGTACGATAATCCAATTTGTCGCAAAGCTTCAGTTCTCGCTACTTCTAAGTACTGAGCGTAATTTCCGTGATACACTACACCCATTTTATCGGTTTCGGCATACCTTACTCTTAGGGTGGTTTTGCTGGTAAACATTTGGCAATTTTTATTTAATAATTTTAAACTCGGTTCTTCTATTTTTACTTCTGTTGGCTTCAGTTAAATTATCAACTATTGGTTTTGAGTCGGCATAACCTTTGTAAGTTAAGCGCGTGGCTTCAATTTTATTGGCAACCAAATAATCGTAAACTGCCTTGGCGCGATTGTTCGATAAAGTGATATTATCTTGTTTCTTACCTTGATTATCGGTATGTCCACCAATTTCAATTTTAAGTTTAGCATTTGCTTGTAAAAATTGAACTAATTTATCTAGCTCTGAGGTTGATTCAGCTTTTAAATCGAACTTAGCTGTTTCAAAGAAAATATTTCTCAGCACCACGGTAGCACCATCGGTAATTGGTGTAAGTGGTACATCTAAAAATAAAGGATTGGTATTAGTTTGGTCTTTTAAACTAAAGTTTTCGGAATAAAACATGTAGCCAGCCAAACTAACATTTAGAGCATAGTTTTTATTTCCTTGCAAACTTAATAAAAACTCGCCTGTTGTTTTATTAGAACGAGATTCAATGATTGTTTTTTTAGTAGCCAAATCAATTAATTCCAATTTAGCTGCTAATTTCTTTTTAGTTAAAGCATCGTACACTACACCTTTAACATAACCTGTTTGTTCAGGACGCGCTTGTTTATAAAGTTCAAATTGGTAAATATCAAGTCCGCCAAAACCACCTTTTTTAGCCGATGAAATAAAAGCATTGATACCATCACTTGTTATACAAAAGCTTTGTTCGTCTTCGTTGGTATTAATTGGGTAGCCAATATTTACTGGTGTTTGCCAACGACCATTTGCAGCACGTTTACTACTAAAAATATCTAATCCACCCATGCCTGGATGTCCACTACTTACAAAAAATAAAGTTTTATCGTCTAAGGCTATAAACGGGTATTGCTCTTCACCATCGGTATTTACCTCTGGACCTAAATTAACAGGAGGTGCCCATCTGCCATTGTTATAATTCGTCATCCAAATATCGCTACCACCAAATCCACCTGGCCTATCGCTGGCAAAATAAACTGTTTTGCCATTGAATGAAACGCTAGGCTGCGTTTCCCATCTGCGAGTATTAACAGGAGAGCCTAAGTTTTTGGGTTCACTCCATTGGTCACCATCCAATACGCTTAAAAGTATATCACAACTGTTTTCTATTTCGCCACAATAGGTGTAAAAAATATATTGCCCATCGGCACTAATAGAAGCTGTTCCTTCGTTTTTATCGCTATTTATTGGTGTTCCAATTGATTTGGCTTTTGAATATCCTTTTCCATCTTTTTTACTAATAAAAAAATCTTCGTTACCTGTTCTTCTATCGCCAATATTGCGTGTAAACAATAAAGTTTGCCCATCTGCCGTAAGTACCGGAAAGTAATCATCGTATATAGAGTTTACATTTGGCCCTAAACTAATAGGTTTATAAGGAACAGGCTTTTTAATTGCTTCCACCGCAAAATCAAGGTTTTTTTCAAGCTTTAAGCCAACAGTTTTGCGAGCAAACCAATCAGGAAATTGAACAAATTTTTTGATGTTGATTTGTGCACTATCATATTGACCAATAGCATACATGTAACTTGATAGTCCTAGGTAACTTAACGGAAAGTTAGGATTTACTTTTACTAAGTTATTGTATAGTTGTTGTGCTTTATCGTCTTGTTCGTTTTTTTCGTATAAATCGGCTAAAAGCATGTGCGCATCAATATATTTGGCATCAAGTTCCAATGCTTTTTTACATAAATTAATGGCTTCACCATAATTTTGCAAAGTAAAATTTTCTAGAGCTTGATTAAATAATTTATCAGCTTTTTTGTTTTGAGTTGAAGTGAATGGCTTTTCTTGTGCAAAAACCGATACACTCCAAATGAATGCCAGTGCGAAAAGGGTGCTTTTAAACATGGTAGCAATATATTTAAATTATTTAATTATTGATTTGGAGATTTCAGGATTTATTAATTGGAAGTTCATGGTATTCATAAATCGCCAACTAAATTGTTATTTAAGCAATAGTCATGCCTAATAAACTCTTTCTTTTAAGTAATTGATAGATTTAAATTCATCATTCAACATTCGTTAACTATTTCCTTGTGATTAAGTTTGGTAAAATAAATTTGTTTAAATATTTAACCTTAATTTGCCACTCTATGAATAAATATATTTGTTTACTGCGTGGTGTCAATGTTTCGGGCAAAAACATCATAAAAATGGATGCTTTAAAATTAGCTTTGGAGGGTCTTGGTTTTGCTCAGGTTAAAACTTACATACAAAGTGGCAATTTTGTTTTTACTTCAAATGCTGTTCAAACACTTGCAATTGAAACTTTGATTAATGAAAAAATAAAGGAGGTGTTTCAGTTAGATATTCCTGTTTTGGTTATTCACGAAAAGGATTTTAAAGCAATAATTTTAGCCAATAAATTTTTGAAAGAATCAAACATAGATCCAACAAAACTGCATATTACTTATTTGTCGCAAGAGCCTTTAGCTGTTTATATTACTGCAATCAACACAACTAATTTTGGCAATGACCTATTTGAAATATCTTCAAATGCAATTTTTTTGTACTGTCCAAATGGATATGGAAATACCAAATTAACCAACACTTTTTTTGAGAAAAAATTAAAAGTAAGTTGCACTACAAGAAATTGGAATACCGTTTTAAAATTAGCGGAAATGCTTAGTGAAATTAATTAGAATTACCATCATTATTACCTATTTAAAAAGGGCATATATTTCATATATTTGCTTTTTTTATTACATAAAATTTTATAAAAAATATGGCTTTACCCAATATTTACGAACAAGAAACTACCAATACTATTTTGGATAGATTAGAAAAATTAACACCACAAACAGCACCTCAATGGGGTAAAATGAATGCAGCACAAATGCTTGCGCATTTAAATGTGGCTTATGACATTGATAATGGTAAAATGGAGGCTAAAACACCTGAGTTGGTAAAGTTTATGTTGAGGTTGTTTTTAAAACCAGTTTTAGTTAATGAAAAACCATACAAAACTAATTCGAGAACAGCACCTGCATTTATTATAAATTCTGAAAAAGATTTTGAAACAGAAAAACAAAAACTAATAACCAATATAAAAGAAACTCAAAGTAAAGGTGCTTCGTTTTACGAAGGCAGAGAAAGCGCATCGGTTGGAAAACTAACTGCTATAGAATGGAATAATATGTATTACAAGCATATCAATCACCATTTTACCCAATTTGGTATTTAATAGCAAATTAGATAAAAAATGAGTGAATCGTTTGCAACTTTTGTTGATGTAATTTTACCTTTATATGTTCCTAAGCTATATACCTACCGTGTAGCTGAAGACATGACAATGCAAATTGTATTAGGCAAACGTGTGTCGGTTCAGTTTGGAAAAAGCAAGGTATATGCAGCTATAATTGCCAATATACATAGCACTCCACCAAAAGATTATGTTGCCAAATACATTCTTTCTATTTTAGATGATGAGGCTATTATTTATCCTCAACAATTAAAATTTTGGCAATGGATTAGCGATTATTATTTATGCAATATGGGCGATGTAATGCAAGCTGCATTGCCATCTATGTTAAAACTTCAGAGTTCAAGTAAAATTATTGCCAATCCTGAGTTTGACCACAATATAGAACTTGACGATAGAGAGTTTCTGATTATGGAAGCATTGGCAGTTCAGCATGAACTTACCATAGATAATATACAGCAGATATTAAATGTAAAAAATGCTTTACCAATTATAAAAAGCTTAGTAATTAAGGAAGCAATTATTATAAATGAAGATTTAAAAACTAAGTATAAAGAAAAATTGGTAAGCTGCTTAAAGCTTACTCCTGCTTATCAAAACGATGAAGATAATTTAAGAATTCTGTTTGATTTACTGGCAAAAAAAGAAAAACAACTCAATGTATTGATGTTGTATTTGCATTTAAAACAAAATAAGCCACATGTACTGAAAGCGGAATTATTAAAGCATCCTGAAAGCAGTGCTTCTGCCATACAAACACTTATAAAAAATGGTGTTTTTGAAGAGTTCGAATTAGCTGTTGATAGGCTTCAGTTTGATGAACACTTAGTAGAAACTTTTGAGTTAAATGAATACCAAGAAAAGGCTTTAAACCAAATAAACGAACAGTTTTTAAGCAAAGATGTGGTGCTTTTAAAAGGAGTCACTTCAAGCGGAAAAACGCATGTTTATGTAAGGTTAATTGAGCAAACATTGAATCAAGGAAAGCAAGTTTTATACCTACTGCCCGAAATTGCTATTACTTCTCAAATTATTCATCGAATTAGAAAATATTTTGGTGAAAAATGTGTGGCTTTTCATAATAAAATTGGTGATAACGAGCGTGTAGAAATTTGGAATAAAGTTAAAAGTGGCGAAATAAAAATAGTGATTGGTGCCAGGAGTGCCATATTTTTACCTTTTGCCAATTTAGGCTTAACCATTGTAGATGAAGAGCACGAAACTACTTTTAAACAAAGTGAACCTGCACCAAGATACCATGCACGCGATTCGGCTGTGGTATTGAATAAAATATACAATGCTAAGTTAATATTAGGAAGTGCTACTCCTAGCTTTGAAAGTTACTTTAACGCCAAACAAGGTAGGTTTGGTTTGGTAAGTTTAGATAAACGACATGGCGAAATAGAATTACCTCAAATTATTACTGCAAATATAGCTGACGAACGTAAAACCAAAGTTATTCAAGGCAATTTTACCACCATTTTGGTAAATGAAATAAAGCAAACCTTGGCTAAAAACGAACAAGTTATTTTGTTTCAAAACCGCAGAGGTTATAGCCCTGTTTATGAATGCGACAACTGTCAATGGGTTCCTAAATGTCAGAATTGCGATATCAGTTTAACCTACCATAAATTCATTGATTCTTTAAAATGCCATTATTGTGGGTTTACTCAAAAGCTGCCTGATACTTGTTCGGCTTGCGGAAGCCATACGTTAAGTTTTAAAGGTTTTGGAACCGAAAAAATAGAAGATGAATTGGCTATTTTGTTTCCAACTGCAAGAGTTTCGAGGTTTGACCAAGATAGTACTAAAGGTAAAAATGGACATGAAAGTATTATCAAAGATTTTGCTGAACACAAGTTCGATATCATGGTTGGTACCCAAATGGTTACCAAAGGACTTGATTTTGAAAATGTAACATTGGTTGGAGTTATTAATGCCGATCAATTGTTGTTTTTTCCTGATTTTAGAGCCAACGAAAGGGCTTTTCAATTAATAGAACAAGTGAGTGGCAGGGGAGGCCGCAGGCAAAAACAAGGTAGAGTTGTAATTCAAAGTAGTTCACCTAATCATCCTGTTATTTTATCGGTTATTAACCACGATTTTGAATCGCTTTACCACCGTGAAATACAAGATAGGGCACAGTTTTTATTTCCACCTTTTCAGCGTATTATAAAAATAAGTTTGCGACATAAAGATTACAAAGTAAGTGAAGATGCTGCTAATCAATTGCATTTATTAATGTACAACACTTTTGGCGATAATTTGCTTGGGCCTGCCAATCCTTATGTAAGCCGAATTAGGAATTATTATATCAAAGAGTTTTTAATTAAAATAGATAGAAACGATAGTAGGCTAGGTTCACTTAAAAAATTTATAAAACAGCAAATAGCCAAGCTTTACGAAAACAAATTATACAGCCAATTAATTGTTCAAATTGATGTGGATGCTCTTTAGGAATAGCAATTTAATGCTAAAAATTAGCTGTTTATGTACTTAAAACTAACAACTATCAACAAACAACTAGTTACAATTGAAATACATTTGTACTATGAAAAATAAGATAATTGTAACGCTTTTAGTAATAGTAGGTTTTATTATTTCGTTGCCATACGCAGTTGAGGCCCAATGTCCCATGTGTAAGCAATCATTGGCATCGGCAAGGGCCGATGGAGATACCAATGTTGGTAATACTTTAAATAATGGAATCATTTATTTATTTGTGTTTCCATATATTTTAGCGATGGTATTTTTGTTTTTGTATGTAAAAAATGTACGTGCTAAAAAGAAATTAGCTACTAATTCAAAATAAATTATGTGTAATAAATTTGAGTCTAATAAAGGACTATCAATAATAAAAGCAAAGTGCCCACAATGCCAAAGCGGTAAAATGTATCAATACAGTGCCTTAAAACTAAATGGTTTTACTCAAATGTTTGATACTTGCCCGGTATGTAATTTAACGTTTGAAGTAGAACCAGGATTTTTTTGGGGAGCAATGTATGTAAGTTACGGCATTACTACCGGTATGATGTTGGTAATAGGGGCATTGGTTTATATTTTAAGTGGACATGAAGCAGGATTTTGGGGTTATATCATTCCAATTTTTTTAGCCATGTTTCTGTCCATCCCTTTTACTTATAGATACGCCCGTGTTTTGATGTTGTATTTATTTTCGCCAATTAGATTTAATAAAGATTTGGCCAACAAAGCCTAAATGGAATCAAACCAATCCATAGTTTTTTTTGATGGTGTTTGCAATTTATGCAATGGGTTTGTACAGTTTGTGTTAACTCACGAAAAAAATCAAACCTTTCAATTTTGCAGTTTACAATCAGATTTTGCACAAGATTTTTTTAAACAGTATCAGTTTGAAACGGTTCATATAGATTCGGTTATTGTGTATAAAAACCAACAATTTTATATACAATCTGAAGCTGCCTTTAGGGTAATTGATGAGTTAAAGTGGCCATATAAAGCATTCCTAGTTTTCAAATTTTTTCCAAAATTTATAAATAATTTTGTTTATAAAAACATTGCAAAATATAGGTACAAAATTTTCGGAAAAACAGACGTTTGTTGGGTGATGAAACCTGCGCAAAAACAACGATTTTTATAAATGCAAAAAGCCTATCCAGATTTATTTGGATAGGCTTTTTGCTTTATATATGCTATTTACTTGCCCTCGCTCGCATCTTGCGAGTGAATCTATTGATAAGCCTCTGGCTGATTTACTCCCATTTCAAAACGGTATTACTTTTAAAGGACTAAAAATATTTGCACTGCTATAAATATAATTTTCAGGTTCGTTCACTAATCCTGCCCTGACTGGATTCATGTGTATATATTCCATTTTTTGCTTAATAACTCCATACGAATATAACAAAACTGGGTGAATAGTGTATTGCCAAAAATGATTTTTACTGTATTGCTTATTTGCTTTTGCAAAATAGTTGAACAAATATAACAACCATTCTTTTCTGCTTTCTTGAGGATTATTTTCTATAGCCTTTATTATTTGCTTAGCAGTATAACTTTTAAGCCTACCTAATAGTTCGTTTAAATCTTTTTCTCGTCTTCTACAAATTAAATGAATATGGTTAGTCATAATGACATAACAATAAATATCCAATTTTTCATTTTCTTGGCAATACTTTAAATTTTCTATCAAAATATTCTTGTATTCATTCCTTGTAAAAACGGATCACATCTATTTTTTGGGGAGTAGATAAAAAAAAATTATTTTTCGGGAATAATAATTACTAAAATCGAAACGACATTTTTTAATGAAGTATTTCCATCTGAGATAATGGACTATTTCGAAATTAAGCAACATCTTCAA
>JBGSBN010000069.1:0-14414 GCA_041730515.1 Methylacidiphilales bacterium
CTGTCCACGAAATCCGCAGAAACGGCAGAAAACACACCCGAAACTGGGTGTAAATGCGGATGGAACCTGCTAACCGAGCGGCGCCTCGTCACTTATCCACAACAGGAATGCTGATTTTTGAGCAAAGCACTTGGAGCATAATCTTCAAAAATGGATATGATATCATTAATAATCATCATGGCGAATTTAGAAAAAATTTTGGATGTTGGATGTTGAATTATTTTATTTGGACAAATGGCTTCTGATAGCTGGCTCCTAACAATTGGCAATAAACAATAAACAATAAACAATAGGCAATAGGCAATAGGCAATAGGCAAAACTAATTTTTCTGAACCTCACTCACAAACCAACCTCTAACCAATCTCCAAATCACCAAATCAAAAATCATTAATTCAAACAACCACTCAAACATCTAACAAACCAACAAAAAAATTGCTGCCATACTGACATAAAATGTTTTATATTCGCAGCCTTTTAGTATAAAAAATTGATAAAATGAGAGGCGTAGCAGCAGATATAGCACCTGAAAGTGCAACTAGAAATTTATACATTGAAACTTATGGATGTGCCATGAACTTAGCTGATAGCGAAGTAGTTGCATCCATAATGGCAGATAAAGGTTTTAAAACCACCACCGATATTCAACAAGCAGATGTGGTTTTTGTAAACACATGCTCAATTAGAGATAATGCAGAAGCTCACGTTTGGGGACGTTTGCGCGAAATTAAACATCAAAAGAAAACCAACCCTGGTATGATTGTGGGTGTACTCGGTTGCATGGCCGAAAGGTTAAAAAACGATTTGTTAGAAAAAGAACAAATTATTGATATTGTAGTTGGCCCTGACGCGTACCGCGATATTCCACGCTTAATTGAACAAGTAGAAGATGGGCAAAAAGCCATGAATGTGCTTTTAAGCCGAGAAGAAACTTATGCCGAAATTGTGCCTGTGCGTTTAAGTAGCAATGGTGTTTCAGCCTATATTAGCATCATGCGCGGTTGCGATAATATGTGTTCTTTCTGTGTGGTTCCTTTTACTAGAGGTAGAGAACGTAGCCGCGATCCTGAATCAATTGTAAATGAAGCCAAAGAATTATATAATCAAGGCTATAAGGAAGTTACGCTTTTAGTACAAAACGTAGATTCTTATAAAATGGAGGACGAAGTTGGTAACATTACTTGCACTTTTGCTCAATTATTAGAAAAAGTAGCCTTAATCGGTCCTGATTTGCGTGTTCGCTTTACATCATCTCATCCCAAAGATATTTCAGATGAGGTGCTTTACACTATTAAAAAATACGATAACGTTTGTAATTATATTCATTTCCCAATGCAATCGGGTAACTCGCGTGTGTTAAAAATGATGAACCGCACTTACGATAGGGATTGGTTTAAAATGCGTTTAGATAAAATTAGAGAAGTAATTCCTGATTGTGGTATTTCTACAGATATAATTACTGGTTTTTGCACCGAAACAGAGGAGGAACACCAAGACACATTGAGTTTATTCGATTACGGTAAATTTGATTTTGCGTTTATGTACAAATACAGCGAACGCTCAGGAACCTTGGCTGCTCGCAGGTATAAGGATGATATTCCAGAAGAGGTAAAAGGCCGAAGATTAACTGAAATTATTGATTTACAACATAAAAATAGCATTGTAAAAAATAATGCAGAAATTGGAACTACCCATATTGTGCTGATTGAAGGAACTTCAAAAAAATCGGAACTAGATGCAAAAGGTCGTAACGACCAAAACAAAATTGTAATTTTCCCGATAGAAAACTACAAAAAAGGCCAATATGTAAAAGTTTTAATTGAACGAGCTACCATAACTAGTTTAATAGGTAAAATAGTAGAAGAAGTAAAGTTTAACTAAGAAGGTAATGAACATACAAGATATTAAACAAAGATTCGAAATAATTGGTAATTCACCTTTACTAAATTATGCTTTACAAACCGCTACCAAAGTGGCTCCAACCGATATTACTGTTTTAATTAATGGCGAAAGTGGTGTGGGAAAAGAAGCATTTTCAAAGGTTATTCATTCGCTAAGCGCACGCAAACATGGTCCATTTATAGCTGTAAACTGTGGTGCCATTCCCGAAGGAACAATTGATTCTGAATTATTCGGACACGAAAAAGGCTCGTTTACAGGCGCGGTAGATACGCGTAAAGGTTATTTTGAAACGGTTAGCGGTGGAACCATTTTTTTAGATGAAGTAGGGGAGTTGCCTTTAGAAACACAATCTAGATTATTACGAATTTTAGAAAGTGGCGAATTTTTAAAAGTTGGTTCTTCCAAAACTCAAAAAACCGATGTGCGCGTTATTGCTGCTACTAATCGCGATTTGTTAGATTATTCTGCTCAAGGTAAATTTAGAGAAGATTTATATTATCGTTTGTCAACGGTGCCAATTAAGGTGCCACCATTGCGCGAGCGCAAAGAAGATATCAATTTATTGTTCCGTAAATTCAGTGCCGATTTTGCTGAAAAATACAAATCGAAACCTGTAATGTTGGATGCTGAAGCTCAAAATATGTTAGCTGATTTTCGTTGGCCGGGTAATATTCGCCAATTAAAAAATGTGGCTGAACAATTATCGGTTTTGGATGAAGATAAAAACGTAAATGCTTATGAATTGGCACAAGTTTTACCACCCGAAAGGCCAGGTTTACCTGCTCTTATGGTAAATCCGGCCGATGCAAACCAAATGAGCGAACGTGATATTTTTTATAAAGTATTGTTTGAATTGAGAAAAGATTTAAGCGATTTAAAAGGGGTGGTTTTTGAAATGATGCAAAATGGAAAAACCAGCATGAATGCCGATGATTTTGGGATGAAACCTAACGAAAATATGAATAATATTTTTAACCAAGGGGTTTACCAAAATATGAGCAACCAATCCAATAATAATTTGATAACTAATAATCAATCAGGTTTTACCAAACCAAATAATATTATTGAAATTCCAGTTATTCAAAATCCTGAACCTGAAAGCTTATCAATTGAACAAAAAGAAATTGAATTAATAAAAAAAGCGTTGGATAAATACCGTGGCCGAAGAAAAAAAGCAGCTAACGAATTAGGTATTTCTGAGCGTACCTTGTATAGAAAAATTAAACAATACGATTTAGAAGATTAAGTTTGGCACAATAATTTCATACATAAAAAATAAAAAATTACTACCATGAAAAAATTAGGTTTTATAGTTGCCATTGCGCTATTGGTATTTAGCAGTTGCAGTTCCATGAAGGGTTTAACTAAGGTAAAAGAACCATTTAGCGGCAGCAGTTACGAAGGTAATAGGCGTTTTTTTAGAGCAACTGGAAGTGGAGAAAGCCGCGATGCAGAAACTGCAAAAAGCAAAGCACTTTTATTGGCCAAACAAAGGTTAGCATCGTTTGTACAAACACAAGTAAACCAAGTAGCTGAAAATTATAGTGCAGAACGTCAAATTGCTGATAATTTGGGTGATTTCAATACTCGTTTCCAACAATTAACCCGTGAAGTTTTAAGCCAAACCATAGTGGATATAGCTATTATTGGTGATAAAACATACAAAAACGATAAAGGAAATTATATTAGCTACATAGCTTTAGAAGCTAGAAAAAAAGTAGTGTATGAAAAACTTAAATCCATTTCGTTGAATCGTAAAAACCTTACTCCTGACGATAAAAAAGCCATTGCTGAAATGATAGATAAAGCTATTAAAGATTCGGATAGCGATAATTAATCATTAGATTTTTGTAATAATATAAAAATATTGCGTTCTTCGTAATTGTGTTTAAAAATACAATGCAAGTTCGCAATATTTTTTTTTGGTGCCTATTGGTATCTAATTTTGGTGTTTTAGCACAATCAAAAATAAAGGCTAGCTACTTTTTTTTTGATAACAAGGCTAAAATAGAAACACAAATAAAACTTCCCAACCCAATAAATGATAGCCTTCAGGTGCAACAAACTGCTAATCAAATTTTGTTATTTTGTAATCAAAAATCTTACATTTTAGCATCGGTTAATTACCAGTTTATTGCCAAAGATTCTGTTCATTTTGAGGTATTTTTGAACCAATCATACAAATGGTTAAAACTCAAAAATCCAGTTTTTGATTATAATTTACTAAGTGCTTCGGGTTTTAATACTTCCGATTTTAATAATCAATTATTTAGTCCTGAGGCATATACTCAAAAAGTAAAAAGTACCTTAAATTGGCTTCAAAATAATTCCTTTCCATTTGCTTCGTTTTCGCTCGATTCAGTGCTGATTGATTCAAACACGATAACGGCCAATATTTTATTTAACAAAGGTCCTCAAATTATTTTTGACTCCATTAAAATTATTGGAAACGCTAAAATAAGTCCTATTTTTTTGGCCAATTATACCAACATAAAATTTGGAAAATACTATAACGAAAATATTTTAAAACGTACCGATAATCGACTTTCAGAACTTCCATACCTAACCTTAAATCAATCATCGGTTGTTTATTTTTATGGCAATAAAGCCAAACTTATTACCTACTTATCTAATAGAAAAGCTAGTAGTTTTGATGGTATAATTGGTTTTGCGCCCAATAGCAGCAAGGCTAATAAACTAATTATTACTGGCGATATCAATTTAAAATTACAAAATATATTAGGTAGCGGAAAAGCTTTGGAATTAAATTACCGAAGTTTTTTAAATAATTCGCAAGAGCTAAAATTTAAATTCAATTATCCTTATATTTTTAATAGTAAAATAGCCATTGATTATGGCTTAAACCTATTACTTTACGATACTTCTTTTTTTGATTTACAAAACGATTTTGCTTTTCAATACCGCTTAATTGGAACCAATTATTTAAAAGTATTTTATTCTACTCAAAACACCTCGCTAATTACAGTAGATACCAATTTTATAAAAACCAATAAAACGCTGCCAAATATTAATGATGTAAAAAAAGATTTTTATGGAGTAGGTATAAAATTTACTAAAATAGATTATTTGCCAAATCCAACTAAAGGGTATATTATTGAAATGGATGCGGCCATTGGTACCAAATCTATTGCTAAAAATGCCACTATCAACGCTATTTTATTGCAAGGTGCCAATGGCGAAAATTATAAGCTTTACGATTCCATCAAACTAAATTATTCACAATATAAGGCCACACTTAAATTTGAAAATTACATTAAACTCAAGCAAAATTTAGTGGTTAAAACAGAGGTAAACGCAGCTTGGTTTCAAACAGAAAGTCTATTTTTAAATGAACTTTTTAGAGTTGGTGGATTAAAAACACTTCGTGGGTTCGATGAACAAAGTATATTTGCAAATAAATTTGCAATTACAAACGCAGAGTTAAGGTATTTATTAGGTAAAAATTCAAATGTGTTTGCATTTTACAACCAAGCTTGGTATGTAAATGAAGTACCCAAAAACACCATCAGTGATAATCCATTTGGATTTGGTGCAGGATTGGTTTTTGAAAGTGGAGCAGGTTTATTTACTTTAGTTTATGCTGTTGGCAAACAATTTCAAAATCCAATTGAATTTAGTAGTGCTAAAATTCATTTTGGATACATTAATTATTTTTAGAAAAATGAATTTTAAAAAGTATTTTTTATGTATGTTTCTGTTGAGTGTAATTAATGTTTTAATTGCTCAAAATAGCACAACAAACAAAAATGCAAACGATTCATTGTCAATAATAAGTGCTGATTCCTTAACCATTGAACAACCTTCATTTACTCTACTAGATTCCCTTAAAAATAAGTACATTGTAAATACCATTTTTAATCCAACCATTAAACTAAAAGGAATCAATAACACCATAGGTTTAACCGAGTTGGCAAACGAAAGAGATTTACCATTTTTAAAGCAAATAAAAAATATTAGTCCTACCACTAATGGATGGAAAATATGGTTTATTTTGGTGTTAATTTTTTATTTGGCATTGGTTCGTGTAAACAATCAACGGAACTTTATGCAAGATACTTCTTTGGTTTTTGATTTATTGTTTTTAAGCAGCATTAATCGAATAAAGGATTCAAAATTAACTTGGACCTCCTTGCATTTGTTTATCATTTATATCCTTAGTTTTTCATTAATTCTAACCCAGTTTTTTCAAAACAATCAAATTTTCAATAATTTACCTTATGAAATTTTGGTTTGGATCATTGCTTTAGGCATTTTAATTATCTATTTAATAAAGTTTTTGGTTTACTTTTTAGTAGGATATTTGCTAAACGACACCATTTCTTCTGCCAAAATGATAATTAATACCATTCAAATTTCAAACTTTTTGAGTTTAGTTTTGTTACTATTTTCAATCTTTTATATTTATACAATTGGCTTACAGTTAACGCAAACCATTTTCTTTTCTATGGTTGCCATATTTTTTACAGCCATCGTGTACCGAATAATAAGATACTTGCTAAATCAAATAAGTAACGGGACATTACCGTTTTTTTACTTATTTATTTATCTTTGCGCCTTAGAAATTAGTCCTTGGTTAATTTTTATCAAAATTTTAAATAGCTATTTAAGTTGAAAAACACCAAAGTAAAAAGTTTACTAGTATGCCAGCCTAAACCAGAAACGGATAAATCACCGTATTTTGAATTAGCAAAAAAATACGGTTTAAAGGTTGATTTTAGACCCTTTATTGAGGTTCAGCCGCTTACTCCAAAAGAATTTAGGGCTCAAAAAATTAGTATTTTAGATTACACAGCCATTATTTTAAATTCAAGAAACTCGGTAGATAATTTCTTTAGGGTTTGTGGTGAACTAAAACTAGAAATGCCTATTGAAATGAAATATTTTTGTGTAAACGAAAGTATAGCTAATTATTTATCTAAATACATTCAGGTGCGCAAGCGTAAGGTGTTTGTTGGAAAAGGTACAGAAACTGAACTTTTCCCTTTGTTTAAAAGTCATTCAAAAGATAAATATTTATTTGCTTGTAGCGATTGGCGAAAACAAGACATTGAAAAGTTTATGAAAAAAAGTAAAATTGCTTTTAAAGAAGCGTTTTTTTACAGAATAGTTTCATCAAACTTGCAAGATTTGAGTAATGTGAACTATGATATTATCACATTTTTTAGTCCAGCCGATATTCGTTCATTGTTCGAAAATTTTCCAGATTTTGCTCAAAATAAAACTGTTATTGCTGCATGGGGTGCTACCACCATTAAAGCTATAAAAGAAGAGAAATTAACAGCCAATATTCAAGCACCAACCCCTGAAACCCCCTCAATGGCTGCGGCTATCGATAAATTTATTATAGAAATTAATAAAGAAAAATAAAACTTTTAAACACCCAATTTTTTTTATAAATGCCTTATTACTAAAAAGTTTTAAGGCATTTGTTTTTTTAGTGTAAGGTAAAATATACATAAAATTTCAAAATTCCGTTATTAAATCAGCCTTACACGCTTGTATATTTGAATTAAATAGTTATTATTGAAAACTGTAAAATAAAAAAATCTATATTGATGAAAATAAAATTTACTATATTATTATTGATTGTAGGGTTCATAAGCTTCCAAGCTAAAGCCCAACAAGATCCACAGTTTACGCAGTTTATGAATAATAAATTGTTCTATAATCCCGGTTTTGCAGGTTCTACACCAGATAAAATTTGTGTGAACGGAACTTTTAGAACACAGTGGGTTGGTTATGGTGGCGGTGTAGCGTTTACACCTGAAATTGCTGGGGCCAAAGCAGTTGAAGCAGGTAATTCTCCATCAACTCAAAATTTTGGAATTCATGGTAATTACAAACGCATAGGTTTGGGTTTAAATATTTGGAACGATCAACTTGGTTTTTCCAATACTTTGGCTCCAACCATAAGTTTAGCCTACATTCAACCATTTCTTAATGGTTCTAGATTATCTTTTGGCGTTGGAGTTGGAATTGTTCAAAAAGGAATAGATGGCTCAAAGCTAGTGGCCATTGATCCAGGTGATCAATTAATTCCAACTGGTGATGTGAAAGGTAATAAATTAAATCTTGATTTTGGTGTTTATTATACCATGCCTCAATTAAGCATTTTCAATGATTTTTATTTTGGTGCATCAGCTTTGCATATAAACAATCCAGTGGTAGATTTTAGTCAAGGAAGTTATAATGGAACTGCCAAACAAGTAAATCACTTTTATTTAATGACGGGTGGTGTTTATAATTTAAATTCTAATATCGATATCAATATAAACATGTTGTACAAAACAGATATGGCAAAAAGCAGTTTCGATTTAAATGCATTGGCTGTTTTTCAACAAAAATTAATTGGTGGACTTTCATATAGAACACCACAAGAATTTTCGATTTTGGCGGGTTATAACTTTTTTGCAAATGCACCAAACCCATTACAATTGATGTATAGTTATGATTTAATTACAAGCGATGTTTTAAAATATAGTTCGGGATCTCATGAATTAACATTGAGATATTGTTTTGGTTTGAAAATAAAAACAGTTCCACCCACTATTATTAGATTAAAAAACACAAGAAAATTATAATAAAAACAAATATTTAACGTTTAAAAAATATACAATTTACATTTTATTGTTAATAAACTTGTATTTTTCAATAGAAAATATATTTTTGCCTTTTAGATTTAATAATTTTTGATAAAAAAATGAAAAGAATAAGCTCAATATTGTTAGCCTTGTTAGCCATTACATTTGTAGGATGTAGTGTTAATGAAGGGGAACTTACTGGTGTTCCAAACCGCAGACAGTGGTTTCATCCACAACCAATTGGTACAGTTTATGTTCCAACAGGGTCAATTCATATAGGTGCTACAGAACAAGATGTACCTATGGCCATGCTTGCGCCTAACAAACAAATTTCGGTTTCGGCATTCTATATGGACGAAACAGAAATTACCAACAATGAATACCGTCAGTTTGTATACGCTGTGGTAGATTCATTTATGAGAACTAAATTAGAAATGGTTCAAGATGTAGACGATGGGTTTGGTAACACATATCAAGCGTTAGACTATGGTAAAAAAATAGACAAAAACACTGATATCAGTGCATTGCAAGATATGTTCTACAATGAAGCTGAAAGCTATTACCGTCAAAAGCAATTAGACGTTAGAAAGTTAGAATATAAATACAATTATATTGACTTAAAAGCTGCTGCTACACTAAAACGCCAAGACGCCTACAAACGTTCTAGGGCTGATTTCAAAAAAGAAAAAATTGTAAAAATCTATCCTGATACTTTGGTATTTATTAGAGATTTTACTTATTCATATAATGAGCCTTTATCTCAAGTGTATTTTTGGCATCCAAAATACGATGATTATCCTGCAGTTGGAATCAGTTGGCATCAGGCTCGCGCATTTTGCTACTGGAGAACAAATCATTTAAATAGCTTTTATGATTCGAAGGAAGAGCCAACTGTAACTGAATTTAGATTACCAACTGAATACGAATGGGAATATGCTGCTCGTGGTGGAAGAGATCAAAATCATTACCCTTGGGGTAACTATTACGTAAAAAATGCAAAAGGTTGTTCTTTGGCTAATTACAAACCAGGTAGAGGTGAATATGTATCAGATGGCGGTCATTACCCAATCAGAGTAAATTCATATTTCCCTAACGATTTTGGTTTATATGACATGAGTGGAAACGTTGCAGAATGGACAAGCACTGCATACGAAACAAATACTAACTTATTCTCGCATGATAATAACCCTGATTACCAATTTGAGGTTAATGAAGATGATCCAGATGCAGCAGAAACTTTGAAACGTAAAGTAATTCGTGGTGGTTCGTGGAAAGATGTGGCATACTACTTACAGTGTGGTACTAGAACCTACGAATACCAAGATAGCTGTAATTCATACACTGGATTCCGTTGTGTAATGAGCTATATTGGACGTTCTAACAAAGACAAAAAATAATAATCAAATAAATCTAAAAAAAACAAACCTTTAACAAATTAAAATTAAAAAAAGATGGCAAACAGTTTCTTAGAAAGCAAAGGATTTAAGTCGTTCATGGGTAAAGCCTATGGTATTGGAGCAGCAGTAGTAATCGTTGGAGCATTATTTAAAATTACGCACTGGAAAGGTGCTGATGAAATGCTTATCGTAGGTTTATTAACTGAGGCTGGAATATTTATGGTTTCGGCATTTGAGAAGCCACATCAAGAACCAGATTGGACTTTAGTTTATCCAGAATTATCAGGATTAGACCCTAAAGATTCTAAAAAAGTAGCTGGAAAAAGTGGTGCTGGTGTAACTCAACAGTTAGACAAAATGTTAGAGGATGCTAAAATTGGTCCAGATTTGATTAATAGTTTAGGTAATGGTTTCCGTTCATTAAACGATAACGTTACTGGCTTAAAAGACTTATCTAGTGCTGCTGCTGCAACAGAAGCATATAGCAAGAATGTAAAACAAGCTGCTGATTCATTAACTGGAATCAATACTTCTTATTCAAAAGCTGTAGAAGCAATGAATGGTTTAGTTTCAGCTTCTGAAGGTTCAAAAGAGTATGGTGCACAAATTGATAGAATGACTAAAAACTTAGCTTCTTTAAACTCAGTTTATGAATTAGAAATTACTGAATCAAATAACCACTTAAAATCAATTAACGAATTTGTAGGTGGTTTATCAAAAACTGTAAATACGTTAAACGAAACTAACAAGCAAGCTGAAACATTTAAAGTAGAGATGGATAAATTATCTAAAAATCTATCTTCATTAAATAATGTTTATGGTAACATGTTATCAGCAATGAATGTAAAAGCATAATAACTTTTACTTCATTCATAATAAAATTATTAGTTTCACGTTTTAAATATAAAAAGAAAAAATAATGGCAGGAGGAAATGTATCCCCAAGGCAGAAAATGATAAATATGATGTACTTAGTGTTAACAGCACTATTGGCATTAAACGTATCTGCCGAAATTTTAAAAGCCTTTCACTTAGTGGAAGTAAGCATGGAAAAAGCTGGTGACAATATTGAAAGTAAAAATAAATCAATTTTAGCTTCAATAGATAATTATGTTGACAAAAACAAATCTGATAAAAAAGGTATAGATGCTCAAACAGCTGCTAAAAATGTCGATAAAATTGCCGCAGATGCCATAAAATACGTAGGTGATTTAAAAGAATTACTTATAAAAAATGCTGGTGGAAGAAAAGAAGGCAAACCTGATGGCGAAATAGTTGATGCTCCTAACATGGAAAAACATGCCAATTACTTAATTGTACAAGGTAAAGGAAAAGAGTTAAGAGAAAAAATTAACAAGTGGAGAACTGATATGCTTGCAGTATTGCCTGCTGAATCAAGAGGTAATGTAAAGAGTGACTTAATTACGGATGTTTCAAAAGGTAGTACTCAAACTTGGGAACAAGAATTATTTGAACATTCTCCAATGGCAGCTGTAGCTACTTTGTTAACTAAAATTGAAAATGATATCAAAAATACTGAAGCACAAGTTTTAGATGAGTTAAATAAAAACTTAAAAACAACTGACTTCATTATTGATAATTTTTCAGCTGAGGTGATTCCAACTAAAGGTACTTATGTAAGTGCAGGTAGTAAATATGAAGCTAAGATTTTCTTGGCAGCATCAAGTTCTCGTTCCACATTTGATTTAACAGTTAATGGTTCTCCTGTTAAAGTTGAGAATGGATTTGGTATGTACGAAGCATCAGCAAGTACACCAGGTTTGAAAAAATACGAAGGTGTAATTACCCAGACTAAATTAACAGGTGAAAAAGTAACTTATCCTTTCAAAGGGGAATACTTTGTTACCCAACCCTTAGCGGTAGTTTCAGCTACTAAAATGAATGTAATATACAGAGCTATCCCAAATCCAATTTCTGTTTCAGTTCCAGGATTCGATGCTAGTCAAATTATTGCTACGGCTTCAACTGGTGCTTTAACTAGCGGTGGTCAATCTGGGACTTATAATATTTTAG
Organism: Methylacidiphilales bacterium; assembly: GCA_041730515.1. Classification (GTDB taxonomy): domain Bacteria; phylum Bacteroidota; class Bacteroidia; order UKL13-3; family UKL13-3; genus JAAFJM01. The sequence continues at coordinate 11,933 of JBGSBN010000069.1, forward strand.
TTCAACCTAATGATGCAGCTCAAGAATTAGTAATCAATGTATCAGTAAAAGCTGATGGTGGTACTAAAAAAATGGGCGAAATGCGTTTTAGATTAAAGAATGTTCCAAAACCAATTCCACAATTAGGTGCTATTGATGCTGATGGTGAAGTAGAGGCATCAAAAATTAAAAGTGCTAACGCTGTATTTAGTATGTTAAAGGATTTTGCTTTTGAGGGTATTAAATATGATGTAAAAGGATTTACCATTATTTACCAACCAAGAGTAGGAAATGCTGTTTTTGAAACAGTTAGTAACACAAATATTGTTCCTTCTAGAATTAGAGGTTTCTTACAAAATGTAAAATCTGGTGATAAGGTGCTTGTAGTAAGTATTAAAGCTCAAGGTCCACAAGGTATGGTTAACCTACCAAAAGGTATAGTTGCAATTTGCAGATAATAAAATTATGAAAAAGAGTATTGTATCAATATGTTTATTGCTTGCTGTGTTCCTTAATGTAAAGGCACAGGGAGTGTATGATGATTTTATTTATAATCGTCAGGCAGTTAAAGAACGTAAAGTTGTAGCTTGGCCATATTTGCGTGAAGCAGATGTGACTAGTTCAAAAAGAGTTATCAGAATGGTTGATGTTAGAGAAAAACAGAACCAAGTAATGGCATGGCCTAAAAATCCTTTAAGTGTAATTGTATATGATGCAATTATTAAAGGAAAAATTATTCCATACAGAGATGATTCATTGAGCAGCGCTTTTACTTTAGAAGATTTACTAAAGTTTACTGTTGATACTGCTTTTGAAGAAGTTCCAGATCCAACTAATCCTGAAATAATGATTCCGGATACTGTTGTGAACACGTTTAAACCTGTTGACAGAATCAAGCGTTATAGAATAGTGGAAGATTGGATTTTCGACAAAAAGTTAAGTACTTATTTTGTAAGAATTATTTCTATTGCTCCTCAATTTAAGCCAATTATTGGTGGAGTTGAGTTAGGCGAACAAGATTTATGTGTACTTAAATACCATGCAAGAGAGGCTGACCCAAATGTGGCTAGCACAGAATTGGATTTAAGGCATTTGTTTATTAATTACGAAGTATTTAACCGTCAAAATGATGCAGCAAGAATAACCTTTGATGATTGGTTTGAATCAAGAATGTTTTCAAGCTATATAATCAAACAGTCAAACGAACAAGATTTGTACATAAAAGACAGAGCTGAGTTTAAAGATAATGGTGTTGCTGCTATTTTAGAAGGGGAACGTATCAAACAAGACTTGTTTGAAAAAGAGCATGACATGTGGGAATACTAATCAGAATATTATTACATAAAAAAATCCTCTACAATTTAGTTTGTAGAGGATTTTTTTATGCTCTTATCCAAAATCGTAGTTTCATTAATTTTAAATACATATTTCAATGTCGTTCATTTACGCTTTTTTACTCTATTTAAAATATGTTTCTACTTTGGTCAACGACAGTGGTTATTGAGCGAAGTCGAAATGTATTTCCCTTAATTAAACTACATTGATACATAATACCATTTTGATTTACGAAATAGGCCAATGGGTTGGGTGTAAATCTTAGATGGTATTATGCCGCAAATAATAAATTGGACTAAATAACACATCAAAGCGGTATAATATTGTATTTTCAATTTATAATCACATACTTTATAATCCAAATTTTAATAAACAAAAAAGGCTGTTCCTAAAAAGAACAGCCTTTAATTTATTACTAAATTAGCTTATTTAATTTTGAAAGCTTTTTTAACTTTTTCTACGTAGTCTAATTTTTCCCATGTAAATAATTCTACTTTCTTGGTTACTTTTTTACCATCGGGGCTAGTAAATACTTTAGTTACTACTTCATTTTTTCTACCCATGTGACCATAAGCAGCTGTTTCGCTGTAAATAGGATTACGTAATTTTAAACGAGTTTCTATTCCGTATGGAGTCATATCAAAAGTTTTGTCTACCACTTTAGCAATTTCTCCATCAGTTAATATAACCTTTGATGTTCCGTAAGTATCAATAAAAATACCCATAGGTTGAGCAACACCAATAGCATAAGAAACTTGAACTAAAACTTCGCTACAAACACCTGCAGCAACTAAGTTTTTAGCTATATGACGTGTAGCATAAGCAGCGCTTCTATCTACTTTACTTGGATCTTTACCAGAAAAAGCACCACCACCGTGTGCACCTTTACCACCGTATGTATCTACAATAATTTTACGACCAGTTAAACCTGTATCGCCATGAGGACCACCAATTACGAATTTTCCTGTTGGATTAATATGGTAGTTAATTTTATCGTTAAATAAATGAGCGTGCTCTGGATTTTTAGCGATAATTCTTGGAATCAAAATTTCGATAATGTCTTTTTTGATTTTAGCCAACATAGTAGCTTCTTCATCAAAATCATCATGTTGGGTCGAGATTACAATCGCATCAATACGAGTTGGTTTGTTATCGTCGCTATACTCTA
>JBGSBN010000070.1:0-14305 GCA_041730515.1 Methylacidiphilales bacterium
ACAGGAATAAGTACAAAAGATATAACCAATCAAAATAGCTCATCAGGTGTGAATGGTAATAGCGACCCTAATACTTCAACAGGATTGAGCAATGCCATTGTAATGAAATAAATTTGTGGTGGAATAAACCAACACAATCCAACCAATGATGCAGGTTATAAATGTAATGTTGTAACACCAACCATTAATGGAAACGGAACTGGAAACGGTGGTGGAAGATGCGAAAATGGCACCAATATTTCTTTAACTAGTTCGGCTGCTTTTGCTTACCAATGGTTTAAAAACAATGTAGCTTTAGTTGGCGAAACCAATCAAACTTTAGTTACAAACAATGTTACGGGAACTTATCATGTAGTAACTTACGATACTGCTAGTTGTAATTCAAGTATATCTAACACTATTAATGTGATAACTTATGCTAAACCAACTGCTAACTTTACTCCTACCGATACATTAATGTGTTTAGGTTCTAATACTTTTACATTTAATAACACAACCACTATCAGTAGTGGAACTTTTAATAGCAGCTGGAAATTTGGTGATAACACCACTTCCTCAGCAGTTAGTCCAACTAAAGTTTATAGTGCTGTAGGTAACTACGCTGTAAAGTTAATTACAAGTACAAGTAATGGTTGTATTGATTCAATAACTAAAAATATTGTGGTAACAAATACTTTAGCTAGTGGCGGTATAATTGGTTCAACCGAAGATTTTTGTGGTACTTTTAACCCTAGTTTGATTACCAATATTACTTCACCAACCGGTGGATTTGGAACCTTAGAATACAAATGGTATTACAACCTAAACAATGAAACTACGAATACAGGTTCTAATGGATGGGTTTTAATTTCAGGTGCTAATTCAGAGACTTACGATCCAAGTTCAATCTCTCAAACTAGATATTACATCCGTATGTCAAGAAGCCTTGGTTGTGGTGATTATACAGGAAGTAATGTAATCGCTAAAATAGTTAGGCCTTTCCCAGTAGCTAATTTCACTATAAATAATACTGTTCAATGTCTAGCACAAAATAGTTTTGAATTTACCGATTCTACAGTTACAAATGCTGATAGCGTTGTTAACAATAATTGGTCGTTTGGAGATTTAACCACAGCTAGCGGAATCAATTCAACAAAAAGCTATGTTGCAAACGGAACTTACTTTGTTAAATTAGTAACCACTAACTCATATGGCTGTAAAGATTCTATTTCTAAATCGGTTTATGTTGGTAATCCAACTGCAGCATTTACTTACACCAATAAATGTAATGGTTTAATTGAATTTGAAAACAATTCAATTAACGCTAATAATTATGAGTGGATTTTTGAAAACGGACATAGCTATTGTACTAATTCAATAAATAACTTTACTTATGGATTTACCCCGGGTACACAAAAGGTAATTTTAATTGCTAAAAATGGTGGGTTATGTGCCGATACATTTAGCCAATTTATTACCATATTACCTAATCCAGTGGCTGTATTTAGTACTTATTCAATTGGATGTACCAAAACTGTTAAATTCAGCAACTACTCAATTGGAACTACTGAATACAAATGGGATTTTGGTATAAATTCAATATTAAGCGATACCAGCAATTTGCAAAACCCTGTTTATACTTATGCAGCAGACGGTAGCTATCAAGTAAAATTAATAGCTAAAACGATTGAAGGCTGCAAAGACTCATTAACTACAACTGTAAATGTAAATTCGATTGGAACGCAACCAACTGCAGGCTTTAACATTACCAATTTATCAAGCAATTGCGTAAATAGGTATAATTTTACTAATACTTCCACCAATGCTACAACATATCAATGGATTTTTAGTGATGGTTCAACTGTAAATACTACAGATGCAAGCAAAAGCTTTGGATATGCCGGAACTTACCAAGTTATGTTAGTGGCTAAATCGGCAACCAACTGCTACGATACCACTATTCAAAATATCAATGTTTTAACTAGTTCATCAGGCCCAATTGCATCCTTTAATCCTAACAAAACACAATCATGTTTAGCTAATAATAGTTTTGAATTTAATAATACTTCATACTATGTTGGTAATGGCTGGATTCCTCAATACGAATGGGATTTTGGTAATGGAACTACCAATAATGTAAACACCTTTATTTACAACAAAAACTATGATTCATCAGGCTTTTATACTATTCGTTTAATTGCAACTGGTTCAAATGGATGTAAGGATACAGCGTACCAAACCATTGAAATATTGCCTTCGCCTAAAGCTTTATTTACTGGTTTTACAAATTGCGGAATGACCTTAGCTATCAATAATACTTCAAGCAATGCAGTGGCTTATATTTGGGAGTTTGGCGACAATAGTAACTCACGCACATCGGATTTATCGTTTAGTCACACTTACAATAATCAAAATTGGTACAATGTAAGTTTAACAGCTATTGGTTCAAATGGTTGCAGAGATTATGCTTCAAAAACAATCATTGCCTCAGTTGGTCAATTACCAGTTGCATTATTTGGATACGATACGGTAGCTTGTTCGGGAGCAATTCGCTTTAGAAACCTAAGTACTGGAGGTTCTGAATTTAATTGGAATTTTGGCGATGGCTCCCCTATTGCTTACGTTTCGAACCCAATTAAAGTTTACAACACAGCTGGAACTTACACTGTTACTTTAACTGCTTCAAATGGTGACAATTGCTTAACTACGCATACCATGCAAGTAAATGCACCTGCTGGACAAAACATTTCTTTACCAAAAGCCGGATTTTTGCATACCATTGGAACATGTAATAATGCAATAACAGCCAACGATACTTCAGCCAGCGCAATTTTACGCAATTGGTATTTTGATGGCAATTTAGTAGGTATTAATCCTTGGGTAAATATAGCTAATCCGGCTGCTGGCTACCACGAATTAAAACTAGTTGTTTCAAATGGCTCATGTGTTGATTCAATAAGTAAATCTATTTTAATTCAAACACCACCTGCGGGTATGTTTAATTTTACAGCTAGTACATGTTCAAGAACAGTATTATTTACTACCAACACGGTAAACGGTAATTCATTCAAATGGAAATTTAACGATGCTTTAGCTTCGGTAGATACAGCTGTTGGAAATATTGTTTCGCATACATTTACCAATAATGGTGATTACATAGTAACACTTGTTGCAACCAATTTAACTGGCTGTTCAACTACATTTGTTGATACCATAACAGTTAACGCAAACAATAATCCTTTAAATGCTTCCTTCTATTTTAACAATACCAATTGTAATTGTATTTGCTCAAATAAAATTAAGTTTATCAATACAAGTACAGGCAATGCAAATAGTTATTTATGGAACTTTGGTGATGGCAATACATCAGCACAAGCTAATCCTAATAAAGGTTATGCAAGCACAGGATTTTTTACAGCAACTTTAACTGTTTCAAATAATGCAGGATGTTTTAGCACAGCATCAGCGCAAGTTTATGTACCTACTACCTCAAAAGGTTCAAGTGCGTCATTTACTGTAGATAATCCTATTCAATGCTTAACAGGAAATAGCTTTAACTTTAATAACACATCATCGTTTTTAGGTGCTGGATATAATAATAAATATTACTGGAACTTTGGCGATGGAACAATTGACTCTGTAAACACATTTATTTTTAACAAACGCTATAATGCCATTGGAAACTACACCGTTCAGTTAGTAGCTGTGGGTAACGATAATTGCCGCGATACCATGACCATGATTGTTCAAGTTAAAAACTCAGGTTGCTTAAATTTAGCTAGTCCTGTAAGCGTTTTCAATCCACAAACATTTTCAGCTATAAGCACTGAAGAGAAATCAACTAATATTAACAAAGTTTCTGATAATACAAATAGCTTTAACTTATACCCGAATCCAAATACAGGTAACTTTACCATTGCATGCAAAATGGCAAACAAAATTACTCAAATTGAAGTAATTGATATTATTGGTAGAAAGGTAAATACCAACATAAAAACTAATCTAAACAATAATACCGTTGAAATTAACTGCCAACAAATTACTACAGGAAATTACTTTGTGATTATTAATCAAGACAATGGCGAACGCGCCAGAATAAAATTTAATATTACAGAATAATAATAATCTCATTTTGAACAAAATAGGCTTATAAAGCCAAAGGCTGTTTTGTAATGAAACAGCCTTTTTTTGTTATTAATAAAAAAAGTTTTATATCATTGTAAGTAATAAATATTTAAATATGAAAATGGAAAGTGCAAATAATTCTTTAAACAGCAACAATAATAGCATGGATTTAGAATTACAAAATACACAACCCATCACAGAAAACAGCAGCTATATTACTAATTTAATTACCTTAATAGATAACCTAAAAGACATTATTTATTCGGTAGATTTAGATTTTAATTTAACGGCATTTAATAAAGCCTTTGGAGAAACTGTAGCAAATATAGAAGGTAAAAAATTACAGATAGGTATAAATATTTACGAGCAAATTTCATCGCTTAGGAATGATGAAATGAGAGGATATGGCAATAGAGCACTTAATGGAGAATTCCTAACTTTTCAAAAAACAGTTTACCATCAAGAAATTCCTCTTTATTTTGAAACCTCGCTCAATCCAATATTTAATGAATCAAATATTCAGGTTGGAGTGCTTATTCATTCAAAAAACATTACAGATGTAAAATCGGCCGAAAAAGAACTTATAACCACCAATAGAGAACTTAATTTATTAAATTTGATTGATGAGGAAATATTAAAAACAAAAAATGAACTCGATATCATTAAATTTTCGTGCGAGATGCTTGCTGCTACTGGTGGATATGATTTAGCATGGATTGGTTATGCACCAATATTAAATTCTAATAATGCACAAATTGTAATGCCAATGGCAAATGCCGGAGCCAAGCAAAACTACCTAAACGAAATACAAATTGATTTATTAGATGAAAAATTAAATAAAGGGCCTGTTGGCACTACAATGCTAACAGGAGTTAAAACAATCGTTAATTGTGTAAAGGAATGCGATAACTTTAAACCTTGGAGTATTACTGCCGAAAAATACGAATTAAAGGCTGTTGCATCTTTCCCGCTAAATATCGATAATCAAACCATAGCATCATTAAACCTTTATTCTTCAAAAGTTAACTTTTTCACCACGCGTGAAATTCAATTGTTAGAAAGAATTTCAAACAACTTAGCTTTTGCCATTAAAACAATAAGAGTAGAAAAGGATAAATTAGCTACTGAAGAAGCATTGATAAAAAGTAATGAAAGATTTAAATATGTAACTAAAGCTACATTTGATGCTATTTGGGATTGGGATTTAATTAACAACACTCATTATTGGGGCGAAGGTTTTGAAAAACTATTTGGATATACTTCTACCACTTATTCGTTAGAATTTTTTAAATGGGAAGAGAATATTCATCCAAACGACAGGGAAAGAGTGGTAAAAAGTTTATCGAATTGTATTAATGATTTAAAAAAAGTAAATTGGATAGAAAGTTATCAGTTTAAAAAAGCCAATAATGAATATGCCCATATACTTGATAAAGCTATTACTTTAAGAGATGAGTATGGCAAACCAACCAGAATGATTGGCGCTATGCAAGATATTACTAATCAAATTAATGAGGAACAGCGTTTACGTTTATACGCTTCAGTAATTACCAATACCAACGATGGTATTTTAATTTGTAAAATTGGAGATAAAAATAGCTTATCAACTGAAGTTATATTCGCTAATGAAGCTTTTTGCAAAATGACTGGCTATAGCAGCGATGAATTAATTGAAAAATCTCCATTTTTACTTCATGGCCCAAAAACAAGCCAAGAAACATTAGAATTTATTAGAATTAATACCCAAAAATGCCAACAATTTGAAGCTGAAATAATTAATTACAAAAAAGATGGAACCGAATTTTGGATTGATTTTTCATCGGTTCCAGTTTCTAATGAAATTGGTGAATTTACCCATTGGATTTCAATTCAAAGAGATATAACCGCAAGGAAAGTAGCTGAAGTAGAGAAGGAAATTTTTTATTCCATTATAAAAATAATGAACGAAAATGATTTACTAAATACCTCATTTCAATCTATTTTGGAAATAATTTGCAAACATTTAGGCTTTAGTTATGCAGAAGCCTGGTCAATTAATTTTGATAAAACCCGTATGCTTTACAGAACCAATTGGAAGACAAACGAGCAAATGAATGTAATGCTACAATATGGAAATTTAAATGAGGTTTTGTTTGGCAGTGGAATAGCTGGAATTACTTGGAAAGAAAAGCAAAACTTAATTTGGAACGATTTACAGAAATCGCCTTTAAATAGAAAACAATATGCCTTACAAGCTGGCCTAGAAAGTGCCATTGGCTTACCAATATTTTTTAATGGTGAAATTATTACTATTCTAGCACTTTTTTCTGAAAATAAATTGATTGATGATCAAATCAATGCTAGTTTATTAAATACCATAAGCTACCAACTCGGTACTTATATACAAAAACACAAAACAGAAGATGAATTAAATAAATTCTTTAACCTTTCTCCTGATTTAATGTGTATAGTTGGTTTTGATGGTTATTTTAAAAAAACAAATCATGCAGTTAGCAAACTTTTAGGCTATTCCTCAAGTGAACTTTTATCAAAACCATTAATTGAATTTGTATTTGAAGAAGATAAAACTATCACTTTAACTACCCGTCAAAAAATCCATTCTCAATATAAAGAAATTACCTTTGAGAACAGGTATGTAACTAAAAATGGTGAAATAAAATGGCTTTCATGGACTTCCATTCCAATTCACAACGAAAACCTTGTATTTGCTGTTGCTAAAGATATAACCGAACGCAAAAAAATGGAAGAAGAGCGCAAAGACTTAATACAAGAACTAACAAGGAGTAATAAGGAACTAAAACAGTTTTCGTACATTACCTCGCATAACATGCGTTCGCCATTAACCAATTTAATGGCCATTTCTGAATTAATTGACACTTCCCTTATTAGCGACAATAGCACAGTTGAATTAATTGAAGGTTTTAAAGCTTCAACTATCCATTTAAATGAAACCCTTAACGACCTAATTAAAATATTAATAATTAAGGAAAATACCAATCAGGAATTAGAAGAAATCAGTTTGCGCCACACTTTTGATAATGTAATCAACTCCATAGCTTCCATAATAAACCAAAGCAATGCAAAAATTAATTACAATTTCGATTTGATGCCAAGTGTTAAATTTAATAAACCTTACCTCGAAAGTATTTTATTAAACCTAACAACCAATGCCATAAAATATGCCCACCCAAGCAGAACTCCTATCATTACTGTAAGCACAGAAGTAATAAATAATGCCACTGTACTAACTTTTGAAGACAATGGAATTGGGTTTAATGAAGAAAAAGTTAAAGGTAAAATTTTTGGTTTGTATCAAAAATTCCATAACCATGCCGATAGTAAAGGAATTGGATTATATTTAGTTCAATCGCAAATAAATGCCTTAGGCGGAAGCATAGATGTTACTAGCAAGGAGAACGAAGGAACCAAATTTATAATTACTTTTGCGCAAAAATAAATCGTGCCTAATTGCATTTAGCAGATGAAACGAGTAGATGCAAAATTTTACTTTATCAGCTGTGCTTTGCGGTATTATTGAAACAATGGAATATAATCATAAAGAAATTTTATTAAGCCTGGTAAGAACTAAAATGCCTTATGGAAAATATAAGGATGTTTTGCTTTGCAATATCCCTGTTTATTATTTAGAATGGCTAAAGCGAGAAGGTTTTCCTAAAGGAAAATTGGGTGTTCAGCTTGAAACCATGTACGAAATAAAATTAAATGGTTTAGATAATTTACTAACTCCTTTAAAAAATTTATAATACACAAACATGGTTATTAGCCATTCGCATTTTATTATTCATAAACCATTTGGCTACATGAGACAATTTGTAGAAAACGTAAAAAAGAAAAAATTTTTAGGCGAATTGTATCCTTTTCCAGAAGGAACCATGGCTATAGGCAGGCTTGATGAAGATAGCGAAGGACTACTTTTGCTTACCACCGATGGAAAAATAAGTGAACAAGTAAGAAGCAAGCACATTGAAAAAGAATATTATGCTCAGGTGGATGGATTAATTACCCAAGAAGCCATTGAAAATATGGAAAAAGGCATTGAAATAGGCAATAGAAGCGAAAAATATACCACCTTGCCTTGTAAGGTTTTTAAATTAACTGAACCACCTAATTTTGCCCCGAGAGTAAAAAAAATAAGAGATGAAAGGCATGGCCCAACTTGCTGGATATCAATTACAATTACCGAGGGTAAATTTAGACAAGTACGCAAAATGACTGCTGCTTCAGGTTTCCCAACTTTAAGGCTTTTTAGGGTACGTATTGGTAAAATAAACTTAGGCAATTTACCACCCGGAGGTGTAATTAAAGTGGATGAATTACTGTTTTAAACCTAAATTGTCAATTATTAGTTAACTATTTACCAAAATAAATTGGCTAAAATTAGTTTTATTTGCGACACCAAAATTCAACACAACATGAAGTTTTTTATTGATACAGCTAATCTTGCTCAAATTAAAGAAGCAAACGATTTAGGAATTTTAGATGGCGTTACTACCAATCCATCGTTAATGGCAAAAGAAGGCATTAAAGGCGATGCTGCCGTTATGCAGCATTACAAAGACATTTGCGCACTAGTAGATGGCGATGTAAGTGCTGAAGTTATAGCTACCGACTACGAAGGAATGATAAAAGAAGGTGAAACTTTAGCAGCTTTACATAAAAATATTGTAGTTAAAATTCCAATGATAAAAGACGGTATTAAAGCTATTAAATATTTTAGCGGTAAAGGAATAAAAACCAATTGTACATTAGTATTTAGCGCAGGTCAAGCTATTTTGGCTGCTAAAGCAGGTGCTTCATATATTTCGCCTTTTGTAGGCAGATTAGACGATATTGGTTATGATGGAATGGAGCTTATTGCTCAAATTTCACATATATTTTCGGTTCAAGGATATGAAACTGAAATTTTAGCAGCATCTATCCGTAATCCTATTCATATTATTAAATCGGCCGAAATGGGTGCTGATATTATTACAAGTCCATTGGCAAGTATTTTAGCATTGCTAAAACATCCTTTAACTGATAGTGGCTTGGCTCAATTTTTAGCCGACCACCAAAAATTAAACGCATAATTTTGATTGCCCTAAATCATGTAAAAAGATTTAGGGCTTTTTTTATATTTGAATTTTATAAAAATAAAACCTCTAACAATATAATATGATGGTAAGAAGACCTTTTAATTTACAAAAATGGATAGATGAAAACAGACATTTATTAAAACCACCTGTTGCCAATAAAAATTTATATCCAGAAGGAACCGATTTTATTGTAATGATAGTTGGTGGGCCAAATGCTCGTAAAGATTACCATTACAACGAATCGGAAGAATGGTTTTACCAATTAGAAGGTGAAATTACTGTTAGAATTCAAGAGGAAGGTAAAGCCGTTGATATTAAATTAGGCCCTGGAGATATGTTTTTATGTCCGCCAAATACGCCTCACTCTCCTATTCGTTCCGAAGGTTCAATTGGATTAGTAATAGAGCGAGTTAGAAAAGGCAAAGGTTTAATTGATGGATTGATGTGGTTTTGCGATAAATGCAATCATAAATTACATGAATACCGTTTTGAACTGAGCGATATTGAAAACGATTTTTTACCTCGATTTAAAGAATACTATGCCTCAGAAGAATTGCGTACTTGCAAAAACTGCGGCCATGTAATGGAAACTGACCCTCGTTTTGTATAATGCCAAGCGAAGAATTAGATAAACTTTATATAAATATTGGTGAACTTGCTAAAAAGTTCAATGTATCTGTATCATTAATTAGGTATTGGGAAAAAGAATTCAAACAATTAAAACCCGAAAAAACCATTAAAGGAACGCGCAAATACAGCAAAAAAAACATTGAAACTTTTAACCTAATATATCGTTTAATAAAAATAGAAGGTTATACCATAGAAGGAGCTAAAGAAAAGCTAAATGCCAAACCGCAAATTCAATCGAACCAAGAAGCCATTGAAAAACTTACAGAACTTAAAGAGTTTTTAACCAAACTGAAAGATTTGATATAGTAAATTTCAAGGTTAGAAAAATTAAAAGATTACAAAGTTTAATTTCATTAATCATTCAACATTCAATCCCGATTTATCGGGACAACATTCAAAATTCAAAAAATGTTTAACACCATAGAAGAAGCCATTGAGGATATAAAAAACGGTAAAATTATTATTGTAGTAGATGATGAAGACCGTGAAAATGAAGGAGATTTTTTAACTGCGGCACGCAATGTAACTCCCGAAGTAATTAACTTTATGGCCAAAGAAGGACGTGGATTAATTTGCGCTCCTTTAATTGATAGCCGCTGTAAAGAATTAGGTTTAGAACTAATGGTTACCGATAATACCACTTTACACGAAACTCCCTTTACTGTATCGGTTGATTTACTAGGAAAAGGTTGTACTACAGGAATTTCGGCACAAGATAGAGCTAAAACAGTGCAAGCTTTAATTGACCCTGCTACCAAACCCGAAGAGTTAGGAAAACCAGGTCACATTTTTCCGCTTAAAGCCAGACCTGAAGGGGTATTGCGCAGAGCGGGACATACAGAAGCTGCCATTGATTTTGCTCGCCTTGCGGGCTTTGAACCGGCAGGATGTATTGTAGAAATTTTAAGCGAAGATGGAACCATGGCTCGTTTGCCTGAGTTAACCCAAATTGCTAAAAAGTTCGATATGAAATTGGTTACCATCAAAGATTTAATATCGTACAGATTAGAGAAAGAAAGTTTAATAAAACGCATTATTTCGGTGGATATGCCAACTGATTATGGCGATTTTATTCTTACTGCTTTTAAACAAATAGATACCGACCAAGAACATTTGGTGTTGCAAAAAGGAACTTGGGAACCTAACGAACCTGTTTTGGTACGAGTGCATTCAAGTTGTGTAACAGGCGATATTTTCCATAGCCTACGTTGCGATTGTGGCGAACAATTAGCCAAAAGCATGGAAATGATTGAAAAAGAAGGCAAAGGCGCCATAATTTATATTAACCAAGAAGGCAGAGGAATTGGACTAGTAAATAAGCTAAAAGCTTATAAATTACAAGAACAAGGCCTTGATACCGTAGAAGCTAATTTAAAATTAGGCTTTAAAATGGATGAACGCGATTATGGGGTTGGCGCACAAATGATACGCGAAATTGGTATTACCAAAATGCGTTTAATGACCAATAACCCAACCAAACGTGCCGGTTTAATTGGTTACGGACTCGAAATAGTTGAAAATATTCCAATTGTTGTAGAACCTAACCCACACAACAAAAAATACTTTGATACCAAACGTGATAAAATGGGTCATGAGTTTAAGTAGTTGTTAGTTGTCAGTTGACAGAAAGTTGGGTATTTATGTCTCTTTTCTAAAATGGATTTTAATTATAAAAACAAACAAAATAGATAAAAATTATAACTTGCATATTCAAAATGACAAGTAAATTAATGACTTTAGAACAATACATCACCAACATAAATCAAAGATATAAACTAGGCAATGCAACTGAGCATACATTTCGTGGCGACTTGCAACAACTATTAGAAAGTTTAGTTCCTGATATTAGAGCTACAAACGAACCTAAAAGGCAAAGTTGCGGAGCACCCGATTATATACTTACGAAAAAAGAAATTCCTGTTGGTTTTATTGAGGCCAAAGATATTGGCGATAAAGACTTAGAAGGAGCAAAAAAAACTGGTAATAAAGAACAGTTTGATCGTTATAAAGCCTCACTAAATAACTTAATTTTTACTGATTATTTAGACTTCCATTTATATATTGAAGGTATTTTTATTACAAAAATTGCAATTGCTGAAATTCAAAACGGAACTATTGTTCCGTTGCCACAGAACTTTGCAACTTTTAATAATTTAATCAAAGATTTTTGTGTTCATATTGGCCAAACCATTAAGAGCAGTAAAAAGTTAGCTGAAATGATGGCGGGTAAGGCAAGGTTATTGGCTGATGTAATTGAGAAAGCTTTAACTAGCGATGATGTGAACCAAGAAAACAGTACGTTAAAAGACCAAATGGAAGCTTTTAAACAAATATTGATTCACGATATTACGCCTAAAGGTTTTGCGGATGTATATGCGCAAACAATTGCTTATGGAATGTTTGCGGCTAGGTTACACGACCCAACTTTACCCACTTTTAGCAGACAAGAAGCAGCTGAATTGATTCCAAAATCTAATCCATTTTTACGCAAACTTTTCAGCTACATAGCAGGGCCCGATATTGATGACAGGATAAAATGGATTGTAGATAGTTTGGTTGAAATATTTTTGGCTTGTAATGTGGCAGAAATACTAAAAAACTATGGTAGGCAAACAAAAATGGAAGACCCTATCATCCATTTTTATGAAACCTTTTTAAGTGAATATGACCCTAAGTTGCGCAAAGCTCGTGGAGTTTGGTATACTCCTCATCCAGTAGTTAGTTTTCAAGTAAGAGCTATTGATGAAATATTGAAAACAGAATTTGATTTACCTCAAGGAATAGCAGATAATAGCAAAATAAAAATTAAGGTAAATGTGCAAGGCAAACAAGTTGAACAAGAAGTTCACCGTGTTCAAATATTAGACCCAGCAACGGGTACTGGAACCTATTTGGCAGAAGTAATTAAACATATTCATAAAAAATTTGAAGGGCAACAAGGCATTTGGAGTAATTATGTAGAAAACCATTTATTGCCTCGCTTAATTGGTTTTGAGTTATTAATGGCCAGTTATGCCATGGCTCATTTGCAAATAGATTTGTTGCTATCAGAAACAGGTTTTAAACCTAGTAGAGACCAGCGACTAAAAGTATATTTAACCAATAGTTTAGAAGAAAGTCATCCTGATACAGGAACATTATTTGCCAATTGGTTAAGCTCTGAAGCTAACGAAGCAAATTTTGTAAAGCGCGATGCACCAGTTATGGTTGTTATGGGTAATCCGCCTTATGCTGTGAGTAGCACAAACAAAGGCGAATGGATTGAAAAATTAACTGCTGATTACAAAAAGAATTTGAATGAAAGAAACATACAACCTTTATCTGATGATTATATAAAATTCATTCGTTTTGGACAGCATTTTATTGATAAAAATGGAAGTGGTGTATTAGCTTATATTTCTAATAATAGTTTTATTGATGGTATAATTCACAGACAAATGCGAAAGCATTTATTGGAAAGTTTTGATAAAATTTACATTTTAGATTTGCACGGTAATTCACGAATTAAAGAAACCTGTCTAGATGGTACTCAAGACCAAAATGTATTTGATATTATGCAAGGAGTTTCAATCAATATTTTTATTAAAACAGGCAAGAAAAAGAAGAGTGATTTGGGTAAATTATTTCATTATGATTTACAAGGTAAACGAGAATTCAAATATGATTTTTTAAAAGAAGGAAATTTAAAAAATGTAAACTGGAGTGAATTGAGACCTTTACAACCAAATCTGTTTTTTGTAAACAAAGATTTTAGTCATACTAAACTATTTGTAAGTTTTATAGATTTAAGAAAACTATTTATTCTTAATTCAATGGGAATTGCAACTGGAAATGATGATGATTTAGTAAGTTTTGATAAATCAGAAATTTTAAATAAATATGGTAATTCTAAACCATTTTATTATAGACCATTTGATGTAAGACATACTATTTTTGATAATACTATTTTGCAAAGAGCTAGATTTAAACTAATGAGTAATTATAGTAAAAATAATTTAGGATTGAATATAGTTAGACAATCTAAGCAAAAAGGAATTGAAACTCTAATTACTAACAATTTAACAAATAGAGATTTTATTACTAACCATACTTACAATTTTCCATTGTACCTATACCCCGAAACTATTGCCCAACAAACACTTGATGCGAAAACAGAAAGAACACCTAACCTAGATTTAAAAATAGTAAAGCAAATAGCGGAAAAGTTGGGTTTAACTTTTACCAACGAAAAAGAAACAACTGAAAACACTTTTGCACCAATAGATATTTTAGATTATATCTATGCAGTATTGCATAGCCCAACCTACAGAGAAAAATACAAGGAATTTTTAAAAATAGACTTTCCGAGAGTACCTTATCCAAAAGATGTAAAAACCTTCTGGCAATTGGTGAAATTAGGTGGTGAAATACGCCAAATACATTTATTAGAAAGTGCTGTGGTTGAAAAATACATTACTCAATATCCTATAGGTGGA
>JBGSBN010000071.1:0-14259 GCA_041730515.1 Methylacidiphilales bacterium
TCCTGTAATTACTGATTACAGTCCTTATAAGGCAGAGCTGAAACAACCGTTATCTCAAAAATTAGAGTATGGCTTTATGGAAACTTTAAAAGATTTACATAAAGTAACCGATTTACGTTATAAATTTTATTAAAATCTTGATGTATAAAAAAAGCCATCAGTAATTTTACTGATGGCTTTTTTTATGTAAAAACTAAGAAGCAATGATGCTAAAATATCAATACCAACATGCAGCTTATGATAAAACAATAGTTTTTTTACATGGATTTTGTGAAAATAGCTCTTTGTTTAATTATCAAGTGGAATACCTTAAGCAGCAGTTTAATGTATTAACTATTGATTTGCCAGGATTTGGAAAAAGCAATGTAATTAAAAACATTACCATCCATCAAATGGCTGAAGAGGTGAAAACAGTAATTGACTATTTAAAAATAAAACAATGTTATCTTTTTGGTCATAGCATGGGTGGTTATGTTTCGTTAGCCTTTGCTAAAAAGTATCCTCATTTATTGGCTTCGTTGGGTTTGCTACATTCTACAGCCGCAAAAGACAGTTTTGATAGACTAGCTAAACGTAAACAACTAATTGATTTTATTCAAAAAAACAGTCCATCTTTATTTTATAAAACCTTTTTTCCGGAATTATTTTTTGATAAAGAAGCCAATAAAGCCAATATTTTAGATTTGG
The DNA here is from genome assembly GCA_041730515.1 of Methylacidiphilales bacterium. Taxonomy (GTDB): domain Bacteria; phylum Bacteroidota; class Bacteroidia; order UKL13-3; family UKL13-3; genus JAAFJM01. Next base: position 688 of record JBGSBN010000071.1, read on the forward strand.
TTAGCAATGCCGAGAAATCCAATGCAAGTGGGGTAGTAGAGGCTATTAAAGCCATGATGATGAGGGAGGAAAGTTTTTTACTTTTAGAAAACATTGACAAACCTGTATTTTTTGCCATTGGAAAGCACGATAATATTATTATTGATACAGATATGTTTAACCAAGCAGCACTTTGTAAATTAGCAGAAGTTTGTTATTTGCAAAACTCAAACCATGTGGGCATGCTAGAGGAAACTGCAAAACTTAATAAGGCCATCGAGGACTTTGTAACAAGGTTTTAAGTCAAATTTCGTCTATTTCACTATGCACTTTTTATTGATGTTTAGTTTTTAAAATATAATTAGTATTATTTTAGCTAACAAAAAAATTATATTGCAGGCTGTATTATAAATTAAATACATTTTTTAAACCGAATTTCAAAATTAACTATCCCAATTATGAAAGGAATAATTTTAGCCGGAGGCAGTGGTACTCGTTTACATCCACTAACATTAGCAGTTAGCAAACAGTTAATGCCTGTTTACGATAAGCCAATGATTTATTATCCATTATCTGTATTAATGTTAGCCGGAATCAAAGAGATATTGATTATTGCAACTCCCCACGATTTGCCAGGTTTTAAAAAACTATTGGGCGATGGTTCACAAATTGGATGCCGCATAGTATATGCTGAACAACCAAGTCCTGATGGACTAGCACAAGCATTTGTTATAGGTGAAGAATTTATTGGAAAAGATAAAGTTGCGTTAATTTTAGGCGATAATATATTTTTCAGTTCAGGCTTAAAATCATTATTGCAAAGTAATAATAATCCAGAAGGCGGTGTGGTATTTGCTTACCATGTGAGCGATCCTGAACGTTATGGTGTGGTAGAATTTGATGATGAAATGAAGGCATTGAGCATTGAAGAAAAACCATCCAATCCTAAATCAAACTATGCAGTACCCGGATTATATTTTTACGATAATTCGGTAGTTGAAATTGCCAAGAATATTAAACCCTCGCCACGTGGTGAATACGAAATTACAGATGTAAATAAGGTGTATTTGGAACAAGGAAAACTAAAAGTAGGCGTTTTACAACGCGGAACTGCTTGGTTAGATACAGGTACTTTTGCATCGCTAATGCAAGCTGGTCAGTTTGTACAAGTAATTGAGGAACGCCAAGGCTTAAAAGTGGGTTGTATTGAAGAAATAGCTTATAATATGGGTTATATTAACAAAGAACAATTAGAATCAGAAGCAAAAAAGTTAGTAAAAAGCGGTTATGGTCAATATTTATTGAACCTAATAAAAAAATAAAAAATAAGAAATATGAACGTACAACACGAAGCATTAAAAAAATTCAGTTACCAAATTGAATTTGCGCTTAATAATTACAGCGCACATGGAATGGACATTACTAAATATACCAATATTATGATTGGTGGATTAGGTGGAAGTGGAATTGGAGGAAGACTAGTTAAAAACATTTTTATGGACGAGTTTCCTGTTCCGGTAGAATGTATAGCTGATTATACCTTACCTGCCTACGTTAATAAAAGCACCTTGGTTATTTTAGGATCGTATAGCGGAAATACTGAAGAAACATTATTTATGTTTGATGAAGTTAAAAAACGTGGCTGCGATATGATTATTTTAACTGGAGGCGGTAAATTAGCAGAACATGCTGCAGAGAATAACTTAAAAAGATACCATTTGGAACCAGGTTTCCAACCAAGAATGGCATTGGGCTTTTCGCTAACCTACCTAGTTCAAATTTTCGCAGAATTTATTAATAAAGATGTTGCTACTACCTTGAAAGAAATTGCTGCTAAAGTAAAAGATACTGCGCCTTACGAAAGCGAAATGACTACTGCTTTTGAAGCCATTAAATCAAAAATCAATAATAAATTTATCATTGTTACTGACGGTTATTTTGAATCGACTGGTATTCGTTTTGCACAGCAAATACAAGAAAATGCAAAGCATGAAGCATTTGTTAGTGTATTGCCAGAGGCAAACCATAATATGATAGAAAGTTATTATGGCGATTTACCTTCGTTATACATTTTATTAAATTCAAATAGCAATGAACGCGTTGCAGCTCGCTTTGAGTTTTTAACCAATTTGTTAGAAGTAGAAAACCATAAGGTTATAAATATGGCTGTGAGCAAATTTAATTTGGAGGCAGTTTACGAAATGATTCATCGTCTTGATTGGCTAAGCTTATATGTAGCTGATTACAGAAAAGTGGATTCGTTAAATGTTCCAAATATTGCTTCATTAAAAGAATACTTATCAAACGTATAATTTGGGATTTTTAAATAAAATATTTGGAAATAAGGAAGTGGCTCAAGGAGCCACTTCTTTTATAAATCCTGTTAAGGTTGAACTTCACTCGCATTTAATTCATGCGGTAGATGATGGCGTGCAATCGCTAGAGGAAGCAGCTGAAACGCTTAAGGTTTTTGAGGAAATGGGTTATACTAAAGTAATTACCACCCCTCATATTATGAGTGATTTTTACAAAAACGGACCAAATAATTTATTACCCAAACTAGCTGAACTAAAAGCTTTTTTAGTAGAACAAGGTATTAACCTTGAACTAGAAGTAGCTGCTGAATACATGATTGATGATGCCTTTGAAGCCAAAATAAATAACAACGAAATATTAAGTTTTGGAGGCAATAAAAAATACGTTTTGGTTGAAATGCCTTTTTTAGAAGAGGCAAGAAACTTTAAATCGGCTATTTTTGAACTTCAAATAAATGGTTTTACACCAATTTTAGCTCATCCAGAGCGCTACTCTTATTTTCATCAACAAAAAAACAAATACCAAGAACTAGTAGATAAAGGTATTTTATTACAACTAAACAATCTTTCCTTAATTGGCTATTACAGCCCTCATGTATTAAGGGCTGCCGAAGGAATTGTAGAAAACAAATTACATAGTTTTGTAGGCAGCGATGCACATAATTTAAGACATATTTCTATTATTAGAGATAAAGTGATTTCATCAAAACTATATCAAAAAGCCTGCACATCAGTAGCGCTTTTAAATAATACGCTGTAAAATTTTTCTTAAGCTTTTTTGGCTACTTTATAAAATAATAATTGGCCAAGGCCAATTAATAAAACAGTGAATAAAGTACTGAAGAAAATGCGTGATAAGGTAGAAAGGAATTGATTAAAGCTAAAAGCTTCTAAGAAAAACAATAAAAAGTGGTGCGAAAAAACCATTATTAGGGCATAAACCATGTACCCAATTGGACCTTTGCTATTAAAATTAGGAACAATATTGGTAGATAAATCGTCTTTGTTAGTGCTAAAAATTAAATAAAACCTGCGTAAATAACCCATCAGTACTGTGGCAGCTATATGTGGGCCTGGCATGCTACTAAATGTATCCATGGTCATGCCAAGTAAAAAGCTTATAACCAAAACTAACCAAGGTTTGGTGTTATAAGGTAAACTTAAAATTACAACCACATAAATGTATGGATTTACATAGGTGCTTAAATCGATATTATTTACAATTACAATTTGTAAAAAAACCAAAAGGATAAATCGAACCACAAAATTTAGTATATCAATTATCATTTTTTTGCCTCCTCTTCAATTGCTTTTACTTCTGCCTCTTGTTGTTTTTCCTTAAATAAATTACGAACTACATACACGTTTTTTAACCTGCTAAATGGGGTGTGAACCAAAATGGTAATATCGTAAGAGTTTTTTTCTGGATTTCTATCAATTTTTACAATTTTTCCAATTGGAATTTCTTCAGGATAAGAGGCTGATTGTGCAGTAGAAACTATTTCATCGCCTATTGCTACCGGCACAAAAGTATTTACATCGCTTAATTGGGCAAATAGTGCGTTTGCTCCATCCCAAGTTACTGTTCCTATATCGCCTGTTTTTTTAACTTTGGCACCTGTATTACTTTTACTATTTAATACCGATTGTACCAAGCTATAATAAGGTGTAACCTGCCAAACAATACCAACTACACCATTAGGACAAATAACACCATCGAAACGCTTAACACCATGGAGATAACCTTTATCGATGGTAATAAAATTATTTTTTTTGCTAATTGAATTGTTTACTACTTGAGCGGAAATGTATTGATACTGTTGTTTGAAAAATGTATCATTAACCGATGTGGTAGTAAAGCCATTTTGGTAATACGATTGCAAAAGTTGAGAACGTAACCTTGCGTTTTCTTGCTGTAAACTATCGTTAAGGGTTTTTAAATTAAAATAGCCGGTGGTGCTGTTAATTGCATTGTAAATACTTGAACTGCTGCTAGCTGTGTAGTTTAAAAAACTAGCTTGTTGGTAATTATTAAATCTAAACAATACAACCATAGCAAATACTTCAAATGTTAAGAACATAAAAAATACATAATACTTATAAATAAAAAATATTAGGTTCTTCATGTTTTACTTTGATGGCTAAGCCTTTTGGTTGGGTTGATTAAATGGGTGAATTACTTGATGCTAATATTTAATATGTCCGCTTACATTTCTATTAAGCCGGCTTTACCTATCGTTTTTATAAATGTTATAAACCTTGGTTAAAATGCTATCAATTAGGTTTATGTCATTAAAAATTTATAACTTTTTAAATTTTTAAGTGCCATACCTGTTCCTCTTACCACCGCGCGTAACGGATCTTCGGCCACATGTACAGGTAATTTAGTTTTGGCCGATATACGCTTGTCTAATCCACGTAATAATGCCCCTCCGCCTGTTAAGTATAAGCCTGTTGAGTAAATATCGGCTGATAGTTCAGGAGGTGTTAATTCTAAAGCACGTAAAATTGCTTCTTCAATTTTTGAAATAGATTTATCTAATGCCGCAGCAATTTCGGTATAACTTACACTTATTTGTTTTGGGATACCAGTCATTAAATCGCGGCCATTTACTGCATAATCTTGCGGTGGATTTTCTAGCTCGCTTAATGCTGAACCTACTTCAATTTTAATTCTTTCGGCAGTTCTTTCACCAACCAAAAGGTTGTGTTGTCTGCGCATATAGTCTAAAATATCATCTGTAAATTCATCTCCAGCCACACGAATTGATTGGTCGCACACAATACCAGCTAATGCAATTACAGCAATTTCGGTAGTTCCTCCTCCAATATCAATAATCATATTACCCATTGGTTCAAAAACATCAATTCCAATACCAATTGCAGCTGCCATTGGCTCATGTATTAAGTAAACTTCTTTAGAGCCAGCACGTTCTGCACTGTCTTTAACAGCACGTTTTTCAACTTCGGTAATGCCCGATGGAATGCAAATAACCATTCGTTGCTGTGGCTTAATAAATTTATTGGTTTGTGGAATCATGCCAATTAAACCACGAATCATGTGTTCAGCAGCTTGAAAATCAGCAATTACTCCATCTTTAAGCGGACGAATAGTTTTAATGTCTTCATGAACCTTTCCATGCATTTGTTGTGCCTGACTGCCAACAGCAATTACATTTCCGTTGCGCCTATTAATAGCAATAATTGACGGTTCGTCAACCACAACTTGGTCTTTATGAATAATTAAAGTATTAGCCGTTCCTAAATCTATAGCTAAATCTTGTGTTAAAAAACTAAATACGCCCATTTATGCTGCTCTCTTCGTTTGTTAATTGGGTAAATTGATTATAATGAAATTCGGTGTTCTGTAAAAACGTTGCAATTTAACATAATTGAGCGCAATCTTTTTTATGTTTTTGTTTTTATAGAATAAAAATATTTGTCACAACATTTCAACAGCCATTTTTAAAGTGTTTGTCACTTAATTTTTTAGTTTTTAAATGATGATAGTTTTTATATTTTGATAATAATGAATGCAGCGAAAGCTTTGTTTTATTGGGTTATTAATCAAAAAATGGTCAAAAATTATTACCGTTCAAAATTTTCAATTTCATATTGTTTTAAAATATTACTTTATTGTAAGCCTTATTTTATTACAAATGATTACTAAAAACACACAGCGTACTTATTTATTCATTGCCTTTGGATTGCTATTTAGCAACGTAAACGCACAAAAAAAAGCGCCAGAAAACTGGTTTAACCTAGATTACAAGGAAAATAAAGTGTATGGAGTAAGCACTGAAAAAGCTTATAATGAATTACTTAAAGGTAAGAAATCGAAAACCATAATAGTGGCGGTAATAGATGGAGGAACCGAAGTAGCTCACAAGGATTTAAAAGAAGTGATTTGGCAAAACCCCGGTGAATTGGCCGGAAATGGAATTGATGATGATAAAAATGGATACATTGACGATGTAAATGGTTGGAGTTTTATAGGTGGAAAAGATACCAATGTGGTGGAAGATAACTTAGAAATTACAAGGGTTTATAATAAATATAATAAAAAATTTGAAGGAGTAAACGAAAGCAATGTGTCGGTTACTGACAAAGAAGCATTTTTTATGTATAAAAAAGCAGAAGCAATCTTTGTTGAAAAATATGAAAATGCAACTCGAATGTTTAATGTCTATAACAAAATTGAAGAAGGTATTTTAAAACTTAAAAAAACTTTAGGTACTGATAAACCAACTGTTAATCAAATTGAAGCTTATAAAGCTACCGCAAAAGAAAAATTAGATGTAATTGCTGCAACGAGTGTTTTATCTACCATAAAAAAAGGAGGCTCAATTACTGATTTATTAGATGAGTTGAATGGTGGTAAAAGTTATTTTAAAACACAATTAGACTTTCAATTGAGCAAAGATTTTGATAGCAGAAAGTTGGTAGGCGATAATTATGATGATATTACTGAAAGGTATTATGGAAGTAATTACGTAAGTGGGCCAAAAGGCGACCACGGAACCCATGTAGCTGGAATTATTGCTGCAGTAAGAAATAACAATTTAGGTATGAATGGAATTTCTGATAATGTTAAAATTATGGTATTGCGTGTGGTGCCCGATGGAGACGAAAGAGATAAAGACATTGCCAACGCCATAAGATACGCAGCTGATAATGGCGCAAAAATAATTAACATGAGTTTTGGAAAAGCGCTTTCGCCAAACAAACGCCAAGTAGATGAAGCGGTAAAATACGCTATTAGCAAAGATGTATTGTTAATTCATGCTGCTGGTAACGATAATCATAATATTGATACAATTGAAAACTACCCTAATGTAAGGTATTATAATTCCAATCAAAAAGCCTCAGCTTGGATTGAAGTTGGCGCATCTACTTGGAAAAAGAAAAAATATTTAACTGCCAATTTTAGTAATTATGGTAAACAAACGGTAGATGTATTTGCACCTGGTTTCGATATTTACTCATGCATTCCTGTAAGTGAATATGCCTCATTTAACGGTACAAGTATGGCAGCCCCGGTGGTGGCTGGAGTTGCAGCTACCTTACGTTCTTATTTCCCTGAAATTACGGCAGAACAAACTAAGGAGTTGATTTTAGAATCATCTATAAAATACAATAAAAAGGTATTTATTCCTGGCACTAAAACCAAAGTTTTGCTTTCGGATATTTGTGTAAGTGGTGGAATAGCTAATTTATACGAAGCTATTAAACTAGGTATAGCTAAAGGGTATAAACTAAGTAACTAAATTTATAAAAAAAAGCGAACTTGAATAAGTTCGCTTTTTTTATTTAAATAATTGGAGTAAACATGTTTTTAGAATATCGGCCATGTTTTTTGCATTTAAAAATCTTTTGTTTTGATAATGAGTGGCCAACTCAGTTTTTAAAGTAGCAATATTTTCAGGACTAGAAATATGGTCTTTACTCATGGCATTAAGCAAGTTGAACATAGGCCACCTTGCTGCTTTAAGCCTTGCTATCATTACCGATCGCTCCTCTCGTTGGTATTGGTAAATGCTTTCTTTACTTAAACATTGCGTAGCTAGTTCCACATAATCTTTATTTTGCTTATAAAATTGTGGTAAATAAACATTTTTCCGTCCTTCATGGCTTTGTTGGTCAAAATCAATAGCCCTAATTCGGTAATGAATTTCTTCAAAATCAGGAATAATTTGAACTACAAAATTACTTGAATGCATATCGCCTAATAATCGAATAAAACATCGTTCGTTAAATTTTACAAACTCCTTGGCTAATCTTATGGCATTAAAGTTTTCTTTTTTAAAATAATGTCGTAAAAAATCATCTCCAGGAACGCCAACTATGTGTTCCTCAATTAAGGTATCGCCACTCACCAAATAACTGATTCTATTAGGTGATAATAAATGCTCCAATTCCAAACCATAAATTCTGGATGCATCTGCATTTTTTACATAAAAATAATCGAAATTATCGTTCAGTTTATTAATTATTCTAATCCTAAAAGGCATTGAATTTCCATATAAACAATAATCAATACGTTCTACAGCCAAATGTTCTAAAATATTTACATCGCCACCAGTTTTTAAAAGTGCATAAATCTTTAGTAAATCATAGTGAATTTGTGTTGTATCGCTTTGCGGATAAATACAAGTTTCCCATAAAGTATCTTTTCCTTTTTTATCGTAAAGGGCTACACTATCACTAAAGTTTTTTAAATGAGGGTAGTGAATAGCCAAATTAATACCTCGCCCATGTGTTTGTAAATAATGCCTTAAATGCGCACTGATTTTTACAGGTTGCTTACGTTTACTAATCTGTTGCAATTTATTTGTATTAATTTTTAAAAAGTTAGTATTGTTATTTAGAAATAAATGGTGTTTCAAATTAAGTAGTTTTTCCTTATAAAATCGGATTTGATTTTTGAAAAGAGCTTTTGAAAAAAAATATTCAACTTTATTAGCAATTGAAACTTGCTAGATAAAAGGTATTTGTTTTACTGGCCAACTTTTGCGCAATCTTTTTAACCTACTAAAGTTGATTGTAAAACAAATCTTTGTCATTAATATACCAAATTAGCAAGAAACTTCCCATAGCATTTATTTCTACTTCTATATTCGTATTAACAAAACAAAAAAAATATGTCATACCCACATCAAATAAAAACCATAGAACAGTATAACGAAGCCTATAAAAAAAGCATTGAAAATCCAGAAGAATTTTGGGGTGAAGTAGCAGAAAATTTTACTTGGAAAAAAAAATGGGATAAAGTTTCGAATTGGAACTTTAAAGAACCTAATATAAAATGGTTTGAAGGTGGTAAATTAAACATTACCGAAAACTGTATTGATAGACATTTAGCAGAAAGAGGGGAGCAACCCGCTATTATTTGGGAGCCTAATAACCCGGAGGAAAAAACTCGTATTGTAACTTATAACCGTTTGCACAAACGTGTTTGTCAAGTGGCTCAAATGCTAGCCAATTTAGGTGTAAAAAAAGGTGACCGTGTTTGTATTTATATGGGTATGATTCCAGAGTTAACTTATGCTGTTTTAGGTTGCGCTCGCATTGGTGCTATTCATTCAGTAATTTTTGGAGGTTTCTCGGCTCAAAGTATTGCCGATAGATTAGAAGATGCAAGTGCAGAATACATTATTACTTGCGATGGTGCTTACCGTGGCAATAAAGATATTCCTTTAAAAAGTGTAATTGACGATGCTTTAATTGGCAATAAAACAGTTAAAAAAGTAATTGTTTATACAAGAACTCGCACTCCGGTAAGTATGATAAAAAATCGCGATTTGTGGTGGGAGGATGAAATGGAACAAGCTGAAGAGCAAGTAGAGAAAAATGGTAAAGTTAGTTTTCCTGCTGTTGAAATGGACTCGGAAGACCCACTGTTTATTTTATACACTTCAGGTTCCACAGGTAAACCAAAAGGAGTAGTTCATTCTACTGCTGGTTATATGGTTTGGACAAACTATACTTTTGTAAATGTATTCCAATATCAACCCGGACAAGTACATTTTTGTACAGCTGATATTGGTTGGATTACTGGTCATAGTTATATAGTTTATGGTCCGTTAAGTGCTGGAGGAACTTCGTTAATGTTTGAAGGTATTCCTACTTGGCCCGATGCTGGCAGATTTTGGGAAATAGTTGAAAAATACAAAGTTGATGTTTTATATACAGCACCTACAGCTATAAGAAGTTTAATGGCTTATGGTTTAGATTTTGTAAACAATAAAGATTTAAGTTCATTAAAAGTATTAGGTACCGTTGGTGAGCCAATTAACGAAGAAGCTTGGCTATGGTATTTTAAAAATATTGGGAAAGAAAAATGCCCAATTGTAGATACTTGGTGGCAAACAGAAACTGGTGGAATCATGATTTCTAATTTAGCTGGTGTTACCCCTCATAAACCTGCACATGCCACATTACCATTACCGGGAGTTAATCCTTGTTTGGTTGATGAAAATGGAGTAGAAATTTTAGGCAATTCAGTAAGCGGAAACTTATGTATCAAACAGCCTTGGCCAGGTATTATTCGTACTACTTATAACGACCATGAACGTTGCCGCACTACTTATTTTTCAACGTATGAAAATATGTATTTTACTGGTGATGGTTGCTTGCGCGATGAAGATGGGAATTATAGAATTACAGGCAGGGTTGATGATGTGTTAAACGTAAGCGGACATAGAATTGGAACTGCTGAAGTGGAGAATGCCATTAACATGCACAGTGGGGTGGTAGAAAGCGCTGTAGTTGGTTATCCGCACGATATAAAAGGACAAGGAATTTATGCTTATGTAATATATGATAACAAGCATACAGCCGATGAAAACCTAACCAAACAAGATATTATCCAAACAGTATCGCGTATAATTGGTGCCATTGCCAAGCCCGATAAAATTCAGTTTGTAAGTGGATTGCCAAAAACCAGAAGTGGTAAAATTATGCGTAGGATTTTGCGCAAAATTGCCGAAGGCGAAACCAGTAATTTAGGCGATACTTCCACCTTACTAGACCCAAATGTGGTGGATGAAATTAAGAATGGTGCTTTACTTTAGAAAGTAGTTTTATGTTTAATAAATAGTAAGAATTAAGCCCTTTCAACTTAGGTTGATTGGACTTTTTTTGTAATACCATTTTGATTTACAAATAAGGCCAATGTTTTTGGAGTAAATCTTAGATGGTATATTCTCAATAACCAAGGCATAGGTGACAAGCTAAAGAAAACTCCAGAAGAGTTTAATATTAGTAGCCACCAGTGAAACTGGTGGTAAAATGAATTATTAGGTATAACGAAAACCCCAAAATAATTTCGAAAGCCAAAGGCTTTCGCAAAGATTTTGGGGTTTTCGTGCAAAAAGTCCTGTTTGTTTTTCAACGGGTTAAACCCGTTGTTACAAAAGTATCGTTCCTAAGGAACTTTAATGGTTATAAATTTTTACAAGAAAAAAGCATTAATAAGCTTTACGAACATGCGATAAATATCTGGAGCCACAAAATATATTTCTCTTTCTTATTCTTCAACGCGGTATAAAAGTAAAATCCCATTTTTTATTAAGGTCGTAATAAATAAAACCTTTACTCACTGTTAATGGACTAGGAATATTGTTTTTATACAAGCTACCCGTTCCTAATCCTTGCGGTAATTGGGTGTTTAAACTGCTGCAAAATTGCGCAATGGCATTTAAACCAATATTACTTTCTAAAGCCGATGTTAGCCACCAATATATGTTTAACTCCCTAGCTTTATTAATCCAAAATTGGCTTTGGGCTAAGCCTCCAATTAAGGTTGGTTTTAAAATAATGTATTGAGGTTTTATAAATTGCAATAAAGGTTTGGCGTCAGCTTGTTTTACACTGATTAGTTCTTCATCTAAGGCTACAGCAATGGGCGATTTAGCACAAATTTCTTGCATTATTTCAGGCTGTTTGGCTTTAATTGGTTGCTCTATGCTATGTATGTCAAAACGTTTTAGTTCATTTAATTTTTCTAATGCATCAGTATTGGCAAAAGCACCATTGGCATCGGTTCTTATTTCTAACGTAAAAGCATTGTATCGGCTTCTAATTTTTTCTAATAAACGGCATTCTTCATCAAAATCTAACGCACCAATTTTAAATTTGATACAATTAAAACCTGCTTCTATTTTTTGCGATGCTTCTATCAACATTTCATCTGCTTGATTCATCCAAACTAAGCCATTTATGGCAATGGGTTTACCATTTATAAATTCGTTTTCATAAATTTTTCGTTCACCACCAAAGTTATAATCAGCCATAGCAGTTTCTAAAGCAAATTGAATAGAGGGCCAATTTTCTAAATCTAAATCTTGAATAGTAAAACCATTGTTTAGTTGTTGTAAAAAGTAATCAAGTTGTGTTTCAAAATTATCAACATAATCAATGCTTAATCCCTTTAATGGGGCTGCTTCACCAATGCCTGTTTTTTGTGTTATAGCATCCGATTTGATAACATAATAAACGGTATGCGTTTGCATACTACCACGGCTAGTAGTAGCAGGTTTATTAAATTCTAAAATGTGTTTTTCGTAAGTAAACATGTTTCTATTTTTATTTGTTTTATTTTTCAGTGGTTGGTTGCCAATAGTTATCGGCACTCACCAATCCACTTATATTCGGTTGGTGCGGTTAGACCTGACAGGTTTTAAAAACCTGTCAGGTCTTGGCTATCCAAACCATTTACCCCAAGCATTTGCAAACCGCTTTTTACCATGCCGTTCATAAAACAAATGTATTTAAAAGCTTTGATGTTTTTGAATGGCTAATGCGAGTAATTTAAATATATTTGTACAACTAAGATTATCGCTTCATTGTTAAATCAATAACTTAAAAAAATAATAGCATGACACTTCAATTTATTCATGACAATAATGGCAATACAACGGGAGTATTTATTCCTATTGATGATTGGCAATTGCTAAAAACCAAATATGTAGATTTGCAAAAAGAGGAAGTAGAAAATGTGTTAGATCTAACTGATTGGCAAAAGAAAATAATTGATGAAAGGCTAAATTACTACCTTAATAATAAATTAAATGTAGTTAATTTTGATAAAACCCTTGATGATATTGAAAAAAGTTTATGAGTTTTACCTTTGTAAACATACCTGAAGTAAGGGTTGATTTGTTAAATGCAGTTGATTATTACAAAAGTATTGATACCAAATTAGCAGAACAGTTTTTGTTTAGAGTGAAAGAAGCCAAAGCTTACATTACAGCCTCTCCACTTGGTTTTCAAGTTAAATATAATCAAGTAAGAACCATACTAATCAAACAATTTCCCTATCATATTCACTATTTTATTGATAACCATAAAAAGCAAATTGTAATACTTGCCATTATTCACGCGTATAAAAATCCTACAGATTATTCCAATAGGATGTAGTTCTCTTTTCCTATAACGATTTTGTCCTTGTTTGGTGTATTCTCAGCTAGTGCCAGAAGAAAAAAGGATACCATAAATACAGATTCATCGGATTGGTGAGGACAAAAATTATAAAAACAATTTAAAATCTGTTTGTATGCCTTTTTCTCTAAGTTTAAAGTCAAGTTCATCTATGCTTTTTTCTATCCAATTTTCATCAACAGAATCAGCTTCTAATCCTGAACAGTAAAATTTAAGCAGCTTATTTTTTGTTTGAATCAACAAATAATTTTCGCCAAAATCTAGGAATAATTTGCTCCAATTACTTTTTGTTTTATCTATTGTTATAAGGTTTATTTCACTATTGTTTATGATTGTA
>JBGSBN010000072.1:0-14005 GCA_041730515.1 Methylacidiphilales bacterium
CCGCGCAAGTGACCCGCGAAGTCGCGTAGCTCGCGCCGGTAAGCATCGAGTGTGTGGACTGCAGCGCCGCGTTCGGCGCTCAGCATTTCTAAGAAGGACTCCAAAAGATGCAGGCCAACATCGCGCTTCTCCGTCATTTGCGGCGCACTGGGCTTGCGAGCACCGTTTCGACGGCGATCGCACGTGCGTCGTCACGCAGACCAACGTCGATCAACGCTTTGACGACGCGCACCACGGTTTGACCTTGGGCGCGGGCGATGAATACCATGCTCGTATTATTGCTCAAAAGTTTTTACAGCGCGAATTAATTAGAATAAGTGGAGAAATAGGAACCGAAGCTTACGAGGATGGAACAGATGCTTTTGAATTATTAGATAGCGCTGAACGTAAACTTTTTGAAGTTTCTCAAGGAAATATAAAAAAAGATTACAGAAATATAAGCAGTGTAATGCAGGAGGCCATAAACGAAATTGATTTACTAAGAGGAAAAGAAGGTGGTTTAACTGGAATACCTTCTGGTTTTACCAAATTAGATAGGGTTACTTCGGGCTTCCAAAAATCTGACTTAATTATTATTGCTGCTCGTCCGGGTATGGGTAAAACTGCATTTGTGTTAAGTGTGGCGCGTAATGCTTGTTTATCGAACACCGAAGTTCCTAGGGCGGTTGCCATTTTCTCTTTAGAGATGAGTTCGAAACAATTGGCCAACAGGATGATTAGTGCAGAGGCTGAAATAGAATCGGATAAATTAAAAAAAGGAATTTTGGCCGACCACGAATGGCAACAATTGAATTCTAAAATTGCTAAATTAAGTGATGCACCTATTTTTATTGACGACACTCCTGCCATTTCGGTTTTTGAATTACGTGCAAAGTGCCGAAGGTTAAAACAGCAAAATAATATTCAAATGATTATTATTGATTATTTGCAGTTAATGCGTGGCGATGATTCAAATAATAAAAACGGTAATCGTGAACAAGAGGTAAGTTATATTTCCAGAAGTTTAAAGGCACTTGCCAAAGAATTAGATGTGCCCGTTTTAGCATTAGCGCAGTTAAGCCGCCAAAGTGAAAAACGTGGAGGCGGTGCAAGCACTTCGCCTGGAACAGGAACAGGTAGGCCAATTCTTTCCGATTTACGTGAATCGGGCTCTATTGAACAGGATGCTGATATGGTAATGTTTATATACCGACCACAATATTATAAATTAACCGAATGGGACGATGGAACTCCTTGTGCTGATGAGGCTGAAATTATGGTGGCAAAACATAGAAATGGGGAGCTGCACGATGTTAGGCTTCGTTTTATTGGTAAATTTACCAAATTTGCCGACAAAACAGATTTTGACAATTATGCCATACCTGATTACAACGAAAATGGCGGCAATAACGGCACCATTACCGTGAGTTCAAGCATTAATTGGGATAGCGATGTAGATGATGATGGATTTGGCGCTAACAACACCCCTTTTAATGGCGATGCTCCATTTTAAATTTTACTATTACTAAAAAGACTAATCATTTATCATGATTAGTTTTTTTTTCTTTTAGGGCAATAATATTCCATTTAGTTTTTAAACGAGGTTTTTGAACTTTGTAGAGACGTTTAATTAAACGTTTCTACCGTGCCAACAGAATCCTTAACAAGAACCAAGAAAAGTCGTTACATTGCAACGTCTTTTTTGTTGAAGACTTAATGTATTACGACTCTATAATTTCTCGTACAAAAATTTATTATTTTTCTAAAATAGCATCATGGTTTTCCATATCTTTCCAATGGATTATACCTATTTGTTCAAAATACTTTTTTATTAAGCTAAGTTGATTGTTGCATTTTGATAAACTATTTTCAAGCAATTTGTTTTTAGTTAAATAAAAATCGCACTCAAAGCAAATTTCAAAAAAGTCAATTACACTGTTGTTAGAATCAACAAATACAATGGCGTGGCGTGGTTTGTAGCAACCTCGAACTGTTCTAGCATTTGCATAACAATGTTTTCCCGTTCCATAGTTAAATAGAATATTTGTTAATTGGTTTATTTGGGTACTATCAAGCTTTATTATTTGTTTTAACTTTTTCAATATTAAGCTATCATTTTCTATAAGTGCACGACTTCGTGAACTATAGTTAGATTTATTATTTAACCTAAAATAGCTTTCAAAAGCTATCACCATAATGGTTTGAGCTTGGTTGAATGGATAATTCAATAGTCGTTTAGTAGTATTTGTATTCTTAATTTATAACAATTACAATCATTTACCATTTTGTCAGTTGGTGGCATCGGTGGTATTGATTTTTTATTTTTTACCTGACCAAAACCGATTCCATAGCTTAGGGTAAAGAGTACAATTATGATTATTTTGAATTTCATGGTATAACAATATTAATAAAATAAACACCAAACCTAAAACGTTTTGTTTGGGAAAATTATTGAATGGGTTTGAATTTTGTAGAGACGTTGCACGCAACGTCTTTTTATTGAAGACGTAACATGTTACGTCTCTACGTTTTCCCGCACAGGTTTATTATTCAAGCCAAAACGAATTCCTGAAAATTAATCCTTCAAAGTTTATATTTTGGCGTTTTAAAGATGCAAAATAATTCCTGTAGTCATAATTATCAGATTCATCTATTTTCTTTACCTTACTTAATTTTCTTTCTGCTATTGAAAAGTTTTCGTAAACATTAGTAACCATAATTTTATGGTAATTATTTTGCTTATCAAAATTATCACCTCCGTCAAGCTCTTTTACTAATTCCATTCCTACAAAAATTCCATCATTAACTCCTTTATCAATTATATAATATAGGCAGGAATCATAATCATCGGTTGTAAAAGAAATTTGGGGTTTAAATTTTATTTGCTCAATAACTTTAGCGGTGATAAGTTTTTTAAATATAAAGTCATTTGCTTTTCCGTTTGAAAATAAATTACTAGTTGTGTCTTTATTTTGAAAAGTTGAGTTAGTATCTTTTTCTTTTAAATAACCATATGCTAGCTTATTCATTATGTTAATTGAATTAACACATTTAGCAAAATCTATGATATGAAAGGTTCCAAAAATAAGAGTATCCAAACTAATTAAAAGTGGTGAATTGCTATTGGGGTATGCCAAAAGAAAGGTTCTATTACGCATGCCTAAACTATCATAAGTGTCATTACAATTATAAGGCCTAATAACACTTAATGATTTGCTTTCAACTAATTTCGAATTTATAATTTCATAATTGTAGCTATACTCATCAATTGTATCTGGTTTAAATACTAATAAAATATCATTTGAAACTTTTTTTATGATGAAAGAGCCTTTATAAGCCTTAGAACCTTGGCCAGAAGAAACCCTGTACTCGAATTTGAAATTTTTCATAATTTTAAATC
Source organism: Methylacidiphilales bacterium (assembly GCA_041730515.1). Lineage (GTDB taxonomy): Bacteria > Bacteroidota > Bacteroidia > UKL13-3 > UKL13-3 > JAAFJM01. Next base: position 3,380 of record JBGSBN010000072.1, read on the forward strand.
CATTGGAACTTTCAAGTTGGTAACCTAAATTAAAGTATTCCCCAACTAGATTATTTGAATCTTGGGCATTCAATTTTATTAAAATGCCAATTGAAAGTAATATTGTTACTAGGTATTTCATAATTTTTTTGCCGTTAATTTGCTTTAACATTTAAATACTTCCTGGAAATAAATCTAACAAATACCTTAATACGAACAAGCCAATAATTATTAAAGTAATAATTATACGAGGTTTTTTTAGTCGATCCATATTGATAGCTGTATTTAGTATTCTGTAAATAATAAAAATTGGCACACCAAAAGCAATAAGTGCTAAAAAAAACCAAATGTTAAAACACTCCAGCCTTCAGTATAGGTTCTTTTCCAAATCCGTGGTTCCAAATAGTGTAATTTTATAAATGCTTTCCAATCTTGTTCAGTGTTAAAAGTATCAATCTTACCAGTTTTTTCATTGATAACAAAATAACCAGATTTAAAATCGCCATAAGCTGTACTACTTTTTCCAATTACGCAATCATCGTAAAAATAAAATTCTTCTATTCCTTGTAAGTACATACCCTTTACATTTAACCACACATCAGTCATTATTTTTCCATTTGGCGTTTCCTCTTGCCAGTCTGCGAATGCATTTAAATTAAATAGTAGGAATATAATGAGTGTTATTTTTTTCATAGTATAACAATATTAATAAAATAAACACCAAACCTAAAACGTTTTGTTTGGGAAAAATATTGAAATGAGTTTGAGTTTTGTAAAGACGTTTAATTAAACGTCTCTACAATGCCAACAGAAAACCAACAACCTAATTTAGAGACGTTACACGCAACGTCTTTTTTATTGCAGACGTAATATGTTACATTTCTAAATTTCAAACACAAAAAAATAGCAGGCCGTTAATGGTCTGCTATTTTAATTTTATAAGTTCTGTGAACTTTAGTGGTTTTGGCACCTAGTTTTTCAAACAAACCGTGCATTTTTGGATTAAAATCCCCTATCCAACCTAGTTCAGAAGTGTTAATTTTATGATGCTTTTGCATGGCATCATATAAGCTTATAATCATGCCGCTTTCAATTCCTTTTTCTTGGTAAGCCGGAATTACACCAAACACCTCACCCCTAATTCTATTTACCTGCCCAAAGTTTTTATACCAAATAAACTTAAGCATTCCTATCCAATTAAGTTTGCCATTTACTTGTTTAAAAATTTGGTTTACATCAATTACACTCACATAAAAACCAATTGGTTTTCCGTTTGAGTAAGCAAACCAAATGGCATCTTCCATAATAATGGGCTTCAATTGTTTTAGTTCAGCCATTATTCTTTCGTTCGTCATTGGGAAAAAATCTGGTCTATGTGCCCAAGCTTGGTTATATATTTCGGTAAAATCGGCTGCATACTTTTTTAAATTACTCATTTTAAAGTGTTCAAAAGTATATTCAGGATTTTTCATTACTCGTTCCGAAAGCCTTTTAAATCTTTCAAAATCGAAGTCGTCATAGGTTATTTCGCTAGTAGTTTGCTCGGTATTTTGCTCAAAACCTGCAGCCAAAAAATGGCTTTCGTAATATGGCCAATTAAAGTTTTCTTTATACGAAGGATTTTTAAAACCACTCACCATTAAGCCCCAAAACGCATTTTTTTCTCCAAAATTAATTGGGCCCAAAACATTGTCCACATGGTGTTTTTTTAACCAATCAAACGCAGTGGTAAAAAGTAATTTGGATGCATTTAAATTGTCAATACATTCATAAAAACCAATTCCACCTACATGTTCATCAGTTTTAAAATGGCCTTTATCAAAAAAAGCAGCTATTCGCCCCAGTGGTTTACCATCAGCATCAAACAAAATCCATTGTTTAGCATCACCGTTTTTGTAATGTATATTTTCCTCTCTATCAAATACCTTTACAATGTCTTTGTCTAGCGGACATATCCAATCATTATTTCCTTTATAAATGGCGCGGTGAACATTTATAAATTCAATTAAATCGTGGTGGTTATTAACTTCTTTTATTTTCAACTTTTAAATATTTTAAAATGAATGATTGTTAAACAATTGGTGAATTGCTAATTGATTAAATTTTTTCCGTGAATAATTCTAATAACTCTAAGTTTAGCATTTTCAACCTTGTAAATAAATACATAACTATTTTCAAAAACTGCGCACCTGAAATTTGCTTTTAAAAACGCTGAATATCTGCATAATGGATATTTGTTATGATACAAGGCTAAAGACAATGTAAACTCTTCCATTCTACTGACATAATTTAGCGCTGTTTCTGGGTATCCTTTTTCACTAATATAGTTTAAAATGTCAATTAAATCCTTCTCTGCTTTTCTCGAAATTTCAATTTTCACTTGCTAAACTTTAATTTCAAGTTGTTAAAAACTTCTTTTGCACTTAAATATTCATCATCTTCGGCCTCAGCAACAATATTAATGTAATCTTGTTCTTCTAAAACGTTACCTGGTATTGAAAACATAGTTTCTTTCTCAACTTTCTTTACACCATTCAAACTTTCGATAGCATGCAATAGTTCGTTTAAGTCTGCATTTTCATCTAAGGTTACTATAATACTTTTCATAATCAGAATTATTGAATTTTACATTCTTCTAAACAAAGCTTCTATGGTTTCAATCGTTACTTTTTCTTTCCAATCAGTTCCAATAGCGTGGTTCCACATGTGTGGCAAGTTATAGGCCACATGAGCCATAGCTGTTATATCTGCATCACTCCAATTTTTGCTCAAACCTTGAGGCAATGTAATATGGTGTTTTGCTAACATGGTATTAAATTCAGCTACACCTTCTGGGTAATAATCGCCTAAATGTTGAAATGCCAAGCAGTTTGCATAACAATGTTTTTCGCCAAATATTTTACTTAAACCATAACTCAATGCATGGCAAACTCCTACTTCACTATAAGTTAAACTTAAACCGCCCATTAGCGAAGCCACCATTAATTTGTCATCGTTTTCGGCACTCTGACCAGCATTTTCGCCTAAATAATTATCACGGCAAAGTTTTAAACTTTGATCGCCATAAGCCATGCTGTATGCATTGTTTAAAATACCTTCTCTACTTTCAATACAATGAATAAAAGTATCCATTCCTGTATAAAACCATTTATCAACCGGAACAGTCGCAGTAAGCTCAGAATCTAGAATTACTTGATCAAAGATGGTCCATTCGCATTTCAAACCTAGCTTTTTTTCTGGGCCAGTTAATACGGCTGTCATAGAACATTCAGCACCTGTTCCAGAAATAGTAGGAACGCCAACATGGTAAACTCCAGGTTTTTTTATCAAGTTTAATCCTTGGTAATTTTGCGATAGGCCTTCATTACAAAGCATCAATGCTAAAGCTTTGGCAATATCCATAATGCTTCCACCACCAATTCCAATTACGCCACTTGGCAAACCTTTACCTACTAATATTTCATCACGTAATTGATCAATTTGTTCGGTAGTTGGTTCATGCGGATCAACATCAATAAAGTAAACAGTATCTTCAGGTTGATTTTGAAGCTTATTAGCTAAATCTTTTCCTTTAAAGTAGTTATCAACTATGTAAACAAAATATTTATTGTTTTCGCTGCGTTTTGGAGCAATAATTTCGGCTAATTGCGCAAAGCTACCGCGTCCAAAAACCGTTTTTTCTATACTTTTAAAATTTTTATGCATGTTGTTTATTTTTTGTTTTTCAATAAGTCATAACATTCTTTTGGGTTTCGCCTATTATCCCAAACTAAAATTATATTTATTGACTCATGGGTCTCTGTATAAAAAATCGAATTTCTATTTAAAACTAATTCTCTTATGTTTTTAAAGTCTGTTTTTTTACCAAGCGAGTCATAATTAGATAAAATCTTGGTTTCTGAAATTATTTCACCGAATAATTTTTCACTAAAACTTTTGCTACCATTTTGCTTTTCATAAAAATCTAAAATAACAAACAAACTAGTTTTCGCCTTTTCTGTCCATATTATTTTCTTTTCAGCCATTGGTTAAACTCCTCAATGACGAACTGTTGATCATAAACTTTACCTTCTGATAAATCAGCCAAACTTTCCTCTATTAAAAGTTTTTGTTCAGTTAATAAACCATCCTTCTTTTTGTATGGAATTCCTAAATCAACAAACATTGAAATAAGTTTTTTACCAATTTCAGATTCTTCGTTTATTTCAATTTCTAAAGTCATAATCTAACGATTAAAAGTTTTCGATTTTTATTAATAGTTGTTACGCAGTTTGACCTAAAGCTGCTTTAATGGAAGTAGTCATTTTAGCTACTAATGCTGTTAACTCTTCTTCAGTCCAAGTTGCTTTAATTCCAAATGAGATTAATCTTCCAACGGTTTCTTGGGTTTTAGGCAAGTCAAGATTTTTGTAATCTTGGGGAGCTCCAAGCAGTTGCACGTTGGTTTTGGCAGCAACGCGACCTTCTTTGATATGATCCCATTGGTTGATAAAATGATACATATTGGTAAACCAATAGTTAAAACCTGCTACTCCATTTTTGTTAAATTCATCTACCGTAGCCATTGCAGCTGCAGTATTAGGCATTAACATATTTAAAAAAGTAGCAGAATCTCCATCAGCATCAGGAATAGTAGCAAAGCTAACGCCAGCAATTTTTCCTAACTCAGCCATCATAAACTTTTTATGTTTATTGTTAACTTCTCTTATCATAGGCACTCTGCGGGTTTGAGCCAAACCAACAGCAGCGTGTAATTCAGAAATTCTATAATTAAATCCTAACACCGGATGATTTTCCATTCCGCGGTTATTTCCTTGGTGGTCATGTCCATGGTCAGCAAAATTATCGGCTAATTTGTATGAAGTTTCATCGTTTGTAACAAAAACGCCACCTTCGCCAGCAGTAGCTATTTTAAAGAAATCGAAACTATAGCAACCAGTTTTTCCAAATAAACCTGTAGAAGTACCTTTGTAACTTGCAGCCATAGCCTGACCTGCATCTTCTACTAACACTAAATTATGCTATTTAATAACTTGCATAATTTCGTCCATCTGTGCCATTTGCCCGCACATGTGAACCAACATAACCGCTTTGGTTTTAGGTGTAATTGCTTTTCTAATTCCTTCCGCACTTAAACATAAAGTTTCGTCAATTTCCGCAAAAACAGGCAATGCACCTGCAAATATTACAGCTTCAACAGAAGCTATGTAGGTAAAAGGAGGGACAATTACTTCATCGCCAGCACCAATGCCTGCTGCTGCTAAAGCACAACTTACAGCAGTACTTCCGCTACTTACTGCATGTGCATATTTAGCTCCAACTAATTTTGCTACTTCTGCTTCAAACTCGCGTGCTTTCCAAATATTGTTGCGTTGCGCATCGTGGTTGTATCTAAATAAAATTCCTGTTTCTAAAACATCGTTTATTTCTTTGCGCTCATCTGCGCCAAAATATTCATTTCCTGCCATTATATAAAATATGTTTGATTGTTTGAATTAATTGATTGTACAAATATAATTTTTGTAGTGATTAAATAAAATGAGTTTTTAGCATAAAAAACTGCTATTTTCAATAAATAAGAAAGATTGAACCACATAGAACGTAGAAACATAGATAATAAATCATGTTTTGTGTTGAAGTCATTAAGTAAAAATAAGCATACTTAATTTCATACTTAATGTGACTAAACAAAAGAGGCTGTTTTTTTTGAAACAGCCTCTTTGAGTATTTTAAAAGTTTGGTTTGATTGATTTTTCAGCAAAATAATCTAAAATATAATTTACCGCATCGTCAGCAGTATCAACTAATTTAAACATTTCTAAATCTTTTAAATGAATATTACCTTCTCTCTCTCCCATTACCGTTTTCATCCAATCAATTAATCCACCCCAAAAATCGCTACCTACCAATACAATTGGGAATTGAGCTACTTTTTGAGTTTGAATCAATGTTAAAGCCTCAAAAAGTTCGTCCATGGTGCCAAAACCACCTGGCATGGCCACAAAACCTTGAGCATATTTCATAAACATTACTTTGCGCACAAAAAAGTAATCAAAGTTGATAATTTTGTCCTTATCAATGTAAATGTTATTAAACTGTTCAAATGGCAATTCAATATTTAAACCTACTGATTTTCCACCAGCTTCAAAAGCTCCTTTATTACCTGCTTCCATAATTCCAGGGCCACCACCGGTAATAACACCAAAGCCAGCATCCACTAATTTTTTGGCAATTTCTTCAGCCAATAGGTAGTATTTGTTATCGTTTTTTGTTCTAGCAGAACCAAAAATAGAAACACATGGCCCAATTTTACTCATTTTTTCAAAACCCTCTACAAATTCGGCCATAATTTTAAAAGTAGCCCAACTGTCAGTGGTTTTTATAACAGGCCACTCCTTTTTTTCAAAGGCTTTGGCTATTCTTTTTTCGTTTTCTGTCATATATAATTTATATAAATTTTCTAGTTAAATATTTCTTTTAAAATTGCTTGTATGGTTTTTCCATCTGCTTTACCGGCAAGGGTTTTCATGGCTACAGGCATTACTTTACCAACTTCAGCAGCGCCAGCTGCACCTACCTCAGCTACTATTTTTTGTAACACTTCTTTTATTTCTGCCTCGCTCATTTGTTTAGGTAAATAACGCTCCAAAACAGTTATTTCTTCCTTTTCTTTTTCAGCCAATTCAGCCCTTCCATTTTGCAAATAAATTTCCAAACTTTCTTTGCGCTGTTTGGTTAGTTTTTGAAAAGTTTTGATAGCGACCTCGTCAGTTAATTTTCCATCTTGACTAGCTCCTTTTTCGCTTGCAGCTATTAATAATGCGCTTTTCACAGCACGTAATGCACGTAAACTTACTTCATCTTTTGCCTTCATGGCAGTAATTATATCAGCATTTACTTGTTCTTGTAAACTCATATTTTTAAATTTAAATAAAGCACGAAAGTAATTGATATTTATATATACTGCAATAGCTTATGTATTTATCGTATTATTTTATTGCAATCAATTCAATAAAAAAACCGAGGCCTTGAATTGGTATCGGTTTTAAAAAATTCATTTACTATTTTTTATAAATGTCTAAAATCCGTAAATCGGGTTCGCTTAATTGAAAATACCCATATCCATTTATGATATTGGAAGGAAGATTTATTACCTCGCCACGCAATTGATTAAACCAGGTTCCTGCACGTTTTTGTGCTACTAAAAAATGATAATATCCTTTAGAAATATTTGATAAACTTACGGCTAATGTATCGCTTTCATAATTATCACTAACTGTCTTTTCAACAGTAATTTTTCCATTTATAAAATCTTTATCATTAAGTAAATCAAAGGTTATGTTTTGGCTTAACATGCGCTTTGCAATAATTTCTGGTGTAGGCTGTTGATTGATATTATCCTGCTTATTTTTAATTAAATAATTTACCAAATAATAGTTTTCTTCGGTTATGTTGTCAGAAATTTGATAATAAACATTTACAACTTTGCTATTACTAACACGGTAGGTACTTATGGAGTCAAAATTTACCTTAATTGGCTTATTGGTTTGAGCATTCATTACCATTTTATTATCTACAAATACTTCAATAGTGTAATTTTTTAAGTCAATTATTTCAGCTGTTTCGGTTACATAAATACCTTTTTCTACATTTATCAACTCTTTGGTAATGCCATTATTACCTTTTATAATTACTTTGGCATTCCCAACCAATAAGGAACTGTCAAAATTAAATCCTGTTGAATCAATTCCATTATTTTTTGTTTGAAGTGCTTCAAAAGTTTTTGAAACGCTAACTCCTAATACCCCGTTACCAATGTATTGTGAGCTTAATGCATACCGTTGCGGACTTTGTTTTACCAATAAATCAATTGGTTCTGGCTTACATGAACTAATATACATGGCCAATAAACTAAAGATGATGATAATAAATTTTTTCATAATGCTGTTTAAAATTTAATGTTATATGCAATAGATGGAACAAAGCCAAATAGCCCAATTTGTTTGTAATTTAGGTTGCCATTTGCATCTGGTTCTATTTTGGTTTTAAAGGCTTGAGTTTGATTGTAAATATTATAACCACCCAAATGCCATTCACTTTGGTATTTTTTGGTAGTTTTAGATTTGATTACCAAGTTTACATCAAGTCTATGAGACGGAGTAAGTACTAACGAATTTCTATTGCCATAAATAGGCATGGTTAATACATCGTTTAACCCGGCACTTGGCAATAAAAACTGACCTACAATTGGTGTAATTCTAGAGCCACTTGCCCAAACAAAATTGGCCGAAAAAGAAACCCTTGGTGTAAAGTTATAATTGGCAACTATTGAAATATCGTGCCTTCTATCGTATCTGGTAAAAAACTCGTTTCCGTAATTTAATTCATTGAACTGGCGGCTACTCCAAGCTAATGTATAAGCCACCCAACCTGTTAATTTTCCTTCTTTTTTATGCAATAATATTTCCAAACCATAAGCTTTGCCATTGCCTTGTATTAAGTCTTCTTCTACTTTATTATTCAATAATATTTGTGTACCTTCTTTATATTCTACCAAGTTTTGCATCCACTTATAGTAGGTTTCTACTTGCAGTGAAATATTTTTTGAAAACAATTCTTTTTCATAACTAGCCGATATTTGATGAGCAGTTTGTGGCCTTACATTTTTTGAAACAGGATACCACAAATCGGTTGGCATTAATGCCGATGAGGAACTCACAAAATGAATATGTTGACTCATTTTATTATAAGCAAATTTTAAAGACGATGATTGGTTTAAACTATATTTTATAGCCAAACGCGGTTCTGGAATTAGGTAAAAATAATTGGTATTAAATGAGCTTGAGATACGCAAACCATAATTAATACTTGTTCTTTTGGTTATAATATAATCGTGCATTCCGAACACATTTAATTGGTTATTGTTAAAAAATTGGGCTGCATCTTTTTTTAAACTTTCGTTTATATCGCCTTTAAAAGTTGATTGATTTGGGTTAACCAAAAGCCTTGTGGCATCAAAACCAAATTTTAAAGAATGTTTGGTTGAAATAGATTTGGTATAATCTGTTTTTATACTAAAATCGTGCAACGATGAGCGTAAAGTAAAATTAGTTTTTTGCAAATTAGCATTTACATCGTATGCAAAATACGAATAACTAGCATATACATTGGTTACTGCATCTTTGTTTACATGAGTAAACTTTAAACTACTTACATTATTTCCTAAAACAGTTCCAAAATCAATGCTTAATCCTCCATTATTCTTATCAGGCGATTCAAAAACACTTAACACATCATTGCCATAATATTGACTAAAAACCAACTTATTATTGGCATTTATATTATAGTTTAATTTAGTATTGATATCGTAAAAATAGTAAGGTAAATTATTTCCTACTACTTTAAATAATTGGTCTAAATAGGTTCTTCGGGCTGCTACCAATAGGCCAAGTTTATTTTTAAGTAATGGCCCCTCAGCTTTTACCCTGGCCGAAAGTAAACCAACGCCACCTTCAGTTTTCCATGAAATTAAGTTTGATTCACGCATTTTTACATCCAATACCGATGATAACCTACCGCCAAAACTAGCAGGAAATGCACCTTTATACATTTTTGCTTCTTGCAAAGCATCATTATTAAAAATGGAAAAAAAACCAATGACATGCGATGGATTATAAACAGGTGCCCCATCCATTAAAACTAAGTTTTGATCAGCAGTTCCACCTCTTACAAATACTCCTGCTGCCCCATCTCCACCTCTTTTAACGCCAGGCATTAATTGCATAGCCCTCACCACATCCCTTTCACCGCCAATAGTTGGTAAATTATTAAGTTGTTTGGCTGTTAGCGTTATTACAGAACTTTGAGTTGAATTAATATTATTACTATTTTTATTACTACTAATATTTACTGCATTCAATTCCTTTTCGTCAGCAGTAAGTTTGATTGAAATGCCCGAAATTGTTGAACTTACCTGAAATGAATAAGGTTTGTATCCAATGCTTTTAATAGTAATTTTATCGTTTAAGTTAGCTTCAATTATAAAAGAGCCATCACTTTTGCTAGCACAATTTTTTTTGGTATTAACATTGGTAATTACCGCTCCAATTATTGGCTCATTTTTTTGATTTTGAATATTCCCTTCAAAATTAAATGATGCTGCATGAAGCTTTATGTTTAACAAAATAATCAATACGAATACAAACCTAATTTTCATGTAATAAACTTTTATGTTTAAAAAATAAATGCTAGACGAATTGCCTAGCATTTAAGTTTTATGGTTACTTATTAATATTTATTTTATGGTTACTAACTCCTTTATCTGATACAATTTGAACCAAATAAATACCGTTTTCTAAAGCAGATACATCAATTGTATTGTTACCTTTTTCCAACGTATTGGTTTGCATACTTTTTCCATTAATAGCAAAAATATTTAACTTTGCTTGGTTAAATTCTAAATCAATATTTAGTTGATTTTGTGCAGGATTAGGATAAACATTTATTGAATTATTAATAGATAACTGATTTACACTTAAAGGTGCGTTGGTAAAGCTTAAATCATCTAAAATTAAACGGGTGCCTTCAGTAACATTACCAAAACCGCTTGAATAAATAAAAATACTTGCGCTATCAGGCATTTGATTC
>JBGSBN010000073.1:0-13690 GCA_041730515.1 Methylacidiphilales bacterium
AACTGCCACATCGTTTCCAATTACCTGAGCACAAACCATAGTCATAGCTTCTGGCTGAGTTGGATTCACTTTACCTGGCATAATAGATGAACCTGGTTCGTTATCAGGAATAATAATTTCACCAATTCCGCTTCTTGGTCCCGATGATAACATGCGAATATCATTGGCAATTTTCATTAATGAAACTGCAGTACGTTTCAATGCGCCACTTAATTCTACCATGGCATCATGTGCTGCCAATGCTTCAAATTTATTAGGTGCAGTTATAAAAGGAAAACCTGTAAAATCAGCAATTTTTTGAGCCACTAATACATCATAACCTTTAGGTGCATTCAGTCCAGTTCCAACAGCAGTGCCACCTAAAGCCAATTCTTGAATCATGACCAACGCACCTTTTATACATCTAATTGAGTTATCAATTTGTTGTACATAACCGCTAAATTCTTGTCCTAAAGTTAAAGGCGTAGCATCCATAAAATGGGTTCTACCTGTTTTAACAATGGCTTTAAATTCTTTTGCTTTTTTATCTAATGTATTGCGCAATAAAGTTAAACCCGGTAAAGTAATTTCTACCGTTTGTTTGTATGATGCAATGTGCATGGCAGTAGGAAAAGTATCGTTACTTGACTGCGATTTATTTACATCATCGTTTGGATGTAAAACTTTGTTTTCGTCTAATAAATTACCACCATTGATTACATGCCCACGGTTGGCAATTACCTCATTTGCGTTCATGTTACTTTGCGTTCCGCTACCAGTTTGCCAAATTACTAATGGAAACTCGCCATCGTGCATACCAGTTAATATTTCATCGCATACTTTGCTAATCAAATCGCGCTTTTCGGCAGGTAAAACACCTAAATCGGTATTGGCATGTGCAGCAGCTTTTTTTAGGTAAGCAAATGCGTGAATAATCTCCTTTGGCATACTTGCCTCAGGACCAATTTTAAAGTTATTGCGGCTACGCTCTGTTTGCGCACCCCAATATTTTTCGGCAGGTACTTGTACCTCACCCATTGTATCGTGTTCTATTCTAAAACTCATTTATCAATTTGTTATTATTATTATTAATTCAAAATTCAACATCCAAAATTCAAAATTTTAACCATTAATCGCAGCTATTCCCGGAAGTTCTTTCCCTTCAAAATATTCAAGCAATGCACCACCACCAGTACTTACATAACTTACTTGATCTTCAAAGCCAAACTTAGCCACTGCTGCAGCACTATCGCCACCACCAATTAAACTAAATGCACCATTTTTAGTAGCTTCTACTACAGCAATGGCAACAGTTTTGGTTCCATTTTCAAAATTACTCATTTCAAAAACGCCCATTGGACCATTCCATAAAATGGTTTTTGAATTTTTAATTACATCAGAAAAAGTTTGACTAGCTTCTGTTCCAATATCTAAACCCATCCAACCTGCTTCAATTTTATGGTTACTGCAATTTTTAAAATTGGAATCGTTAGCAAATTTATCTGCTACCACAGAGTCGGCAGGTAATAAAAGTTTAACACCTTTTGCTTCTGCTTTTTTCAATAAATCTAAGCACAATTCTAATCTATCATCTTCGCAAAGCGATGAACCAATTTCGTAACCTTGAGCTTTTAAAAATGTATAAGCCATGCCGCCACCAATAATGATATTATCTACACTATTGATTAAATTTTCGATGATTAATAATTTATCGGAAACCTTGGCACCACCAGTAATCGCAGTAAAAGGACGTTCCGCATTTTTCATAACTTTTTCAGCATTGGCTACTTCGTTTGCCATAACATAACCAAAGCATTTTTCGGTTGGAAAAAACTGTGCAACTATAGCGGTACTTGCATGTGCTCGGTGAGCAGTTCCAAATGCATCATTTACATATACATTTCCTAGTTTGCTTAATTTTTCAGCAAAACCCACATCACCCTTTTCTTCTTCTTTATAAAAACGTAAATTTTCTAATAATAAAATCTCGCCAGCTTTTAAGTTTGCTGCTTTATCAATTGCCTCTTGACCAATACAGTCGTTAGCAAATTGAACATTCACACCAAATAATTCAGAAGCTGTTGACAAAACATGTTTTAACGAGTGTTTTTCAAAATCAACAGTTCCATCTTCTTTTAATTTTTTTAGCGGACGACCTAAGTGACTCATCAAAATACAAGAACCGCCATCGGCCAATATTTTTTTAATAGTTGGCACTGTAGCACGTATACGTGCATCGTCAGTAACAGCAAGTGTTTGTTTGTCTAAAGGCACATTAAAATCAACACGGACAAGTGCTTTTTTACCACTAAAATTAATTGAATCAACTGTTTTCATGTATTTTATATTTTTTCGTTGCGAAAATAAGGTTTATACAAAATAAAACTAACGACTAAAATCAGTAAAAAGAAAAATGTGGAGACTACGGTTTAGTAAATAACTCGTCAGAATCAAAACCATATTTCTCTAACAATTTGATAAATCTTTCTTCTGCTTGAAACTTGCCATAAACATCCATGGTTTGTTTAAGATCTTCTAACTTTAAATTTTTAGAAAATGCAATATTCAAGTTATGGTAGAACTCGTTAATATTACCTTCTTGCGCATAAATTTCAGCAAGTGTTGCAAAATAAATTGGCTCATCAGGGTCTTGTTCTATTGCTAAGAATATATCTTGATATGCTTTAGAATAATTACCACGCTCTCTGTACAAATCTGCCCTTGAATTTAAAGCTTTCGGATTAAAAGGTTCAATACTTAAAGCTTTATTTAAAATAAGTAATTTTTCATCTTTTAAACTCAAATTCCCTAATGCTAGTGCCTTAAAAACATAAGCCTCAATAAGACTTGGGTTTTTGCTTATAATTTTATCAAAAAACTCGATAGCTTTCTTATTGTCTCTTTTTTGATAATAAATCGACCCTATATAACTAATTGTTTCAAAATCATCAGAATCAATTTCTGATGCTTTTTTATAGTTTTCTAAAGCTATTTCATATTCTTTTGAATTATAATAAATAAACCCTTTATATTTTAAATAGTCTGAATTCGTTGAATCAATGGCAATCGCTTTATTGATATGTTCTATCCTTGTTTTAAAATCAATTTTAGGATTCTTAGATTTTAAAAACTCTTTAGCAGCCAATTTAATTGCTTTGAATTTTTGAATTTCTGTCGAATGAAGAATATCTTCTGAAATTTTATCAAATAAGTTCAAGTAGTCATTCGCAATAGAAACAGCTTTTTCTTCATACTCGTCTCCAATTAGCAACTGCTCACTTTCTTCTAATCTTCTGTCAGAATGAATAATATTTATATCTAAATTTTCTAGGCCGAAATCCGTCTTAAAATCAAGTTTTAGCTTTTCGATTATTCTGTTTTCTTTTGTCCTATCTAATGCACTATCAGTAAAAGGAAGTCTGGTTAGAACAAAGTGGAACTTTAAATTTTCATTTACATTGTTTTCTTTATTGAGCAAACTTCTGAGAATTCGTTTACTTCCATCTAAATTTTCTTCGTTATTTGCACACAGAATAATGACCTCATCTGCTAAAATTTTTAATGTAATACCAGAAATATCCGTTATTCCTGTCCTCGAATCGATTAATAAAACATCAGGATTAAACTCTTTTTCAATTTTTGCTTTCAAGTCTAAAAAAAAAGCAACTCCATTACCACCCTCTGAATAAAACATTTTACCCCAATTTATTTTAGAGAGCTTTTCCCAGTATAACACATCATCTATATTTCCTGCTGGAATTAGCGTAATTGGGCCAAATAATTTATTACTAGGAGTATATGTTACCGAATAATCCTTTATATTATTGGGAATTATATTCTTAGCAGAAAACTCATTTATATAATCAACGATTCCATTTTTTATTGTATTTTGATGGGTATACTTTTTAAATTTAAAATGCATACCAGGGGCTTCCAAATCAAAATCTATAACACATACTTTTTTATTGAACTCGGAAAGTCGTGTAGCCATATTACTTAAAGCAAGCGACCTTCCCACGCCTCCTTTATAAGAATAGAATGTTATTGTTTTCATTTTTAATTAAAAATTAGTGAGTGAGAACGTCTCAAATTTTGAGCTTTTACACTTATATATTCTTTACTTAGTCCTTCAGGCACAAGAAACGAATCGTCTTGGAAGTTATTAATTATCACAATTTTTTCAAAAGCACATTTAATGCCTAGTGCTTCTTCAATTTCAATAATTCTAGGCCAAGAAGCCGTTTCATAATCACTAGCTTCATATCTTTGAACTTGTTGCTCCTTTATACCAACCAAATTTGCCAAATCCTTTTGGGACATTTTTTGTGCTAATCTGGCAGCAATTAATACGTTAGGAAGATCACTTAGTGATTTTGCTTTGAGACAATTAAAATTTCCATCATTCAGTTGTTTATATTCATCTAACTGATTTTGCAAATCAGTTATCAAACTATTTAAAGCAGAAATACCTAAACGATATTTGGCATCATTAATATCGTTATTACCAGCCTCCAAATCTTGCTTTGCTTTTAATAATTCTTGCAAACGTTTCTCCGAAACGCTAGCTTGTTTTTGATTTTTAATCATAAAATTGGTAATTTAATTATCCCTTTTTTTAAACCAGTTGACTTATCTTGTTGAAAAAAATCTTTAAACAATTTCTGACTCCCAGACTCCATAAAATTTGCTGGAAAAATATCACATGAATATTCATTTTGTTGATTTCTTCTTCCATTATCAAAATCAAATAAGATCGGCAACATTAATTCTGAGAAATTGTAATCAATGCCATTGTCTTCCCAACAAACATCAATATCGCTGGGTAACCTTTTTATTGTAACAAAACTGCCATCCACATAAATTGATTTACAGTTGATTTTCTTTAAATCGAACATCAGTTTAACAAGACCCTCCAATAAGTTCCTTCTTCTTATTGAATAGGCAAACCTTTTCTCAAATTCTGCAAAGGTAGTTTCATGTATCCCTGAAGGCAGATTTCCGTTTGGTTCAAAAGCTGGTATCAAAACAATTTAGTTGTGTTTAGGCTGCGATGTTAGCATAATTTATTTGAAAAACAATAAAAATCTAAACAAAATCAAGCAAACACATCATTTTTGTTGCGTTTATACAAAATAAAACTAACGACTAAAATCAGTAAAAAGAAAAAATGAGGGTTAGTAATTCAAATCAAACCAATAAGGAGCCATTTTTAACTCTTTGGATATTGGTTCATTCCTTTTTTATTTAAAAATCAAGTCAATTTTCCCGATAACAATTGAATTGGTGTTAAGCTAATTTATGGTTTTTTGGTAAACACCTATAAATATTGAAGGGCCAGAGAAACGAAACTTTTGTTAAAGTGGCTTTTTGCCAAAAATCTTATTTTTTCAAAGTAATTGCTACGCTTTCGCCTTCTTTTAAAGTAAGTGAATTGCTGCGCAACCAAGGATTTAGAAGTTTTACAGTTTTGTAATTGGTTTTAAACTGAATAGCCCATGCCGCCAAATCAGTAATAGAATAATTAACCGATAATTCCATGGTTGGAATTGGGTCGTATAAATGGTTTTTAGCTAAATAAAATCCATATTGTTGTGGCTTTTCGGCTATTTCCTTCATGGCTAAAATCCTAAATACATAACGCGATGTTTCGGTATTTAAATACAAATCGTAATAACTGCTACCCGATTGATTTTTAAGCTGACGCCTTAAACCTTCAATTCCCATATTATAACTTGCAGCCACCAAACCCCAATCGTTAAAAACTGAATATGATTCTTTAAAATACTTGCAAGCTGCATAAGTAGCTTTTTCAAGATGATAGCGCTCATCTACTTCATTATTTATAGTTAGGCCATATTGTTTACCTGTTTTATCCATAAACTGCCAAAAACCCGAAGCACCAACAGGAGATACTACATTTAACAAACCACTTTCAATTAAAGCTACATATTTTAAGTCGTCAGGCAATCCTTGTTCTTTTAAAATGCGCTCCATTGTTGGAAAAAAACGATTGGCACGTTTTAGCATTAATATAGTTTGCGACTGCCAATACACATTAGTAAGCAATTCTCTATCAAATCTTTCGCGCACATCAAATTCTTTTAAGTTAATTTTTTGCCCAGCAAAATTTACATATTCTGGAATGGGTAATGAATAGCTTTTTAAGCTTTGTTCAATTAACTGTTGTTGCTTGTCATCGTAACGTAAACTACCTTTGATAAACAATCCACTGCCAAAACAAATGATACCAACTAACAGTATAATAACCGTATTTTTATTCCAAAATTTCATATTTATTCCTCCTCCATAGGTTTAAAATGCGCATAATTCTTCCATTTTTCTAATACTTTTACAAAATCGTCAGGCAATGGACTTTCAAAAAACATGCGCTCGTTGGTTACGGGATGCGTAAAACCTAAAGAACGTGCATGCAGTGCTTGACGCGGTAATATTTCAAAACAATTATCTACAAATTGCTTGTATTTTGTAAATGTAGTTCCTTTTAAAATTCTATCGCCACCATAAGTAGTATCGCCAAAAAGTGGATGCCCAATACTTTTGGCATGAACCCTAATTTGATGTGTTCTACCTGTTTCTAATTTTAGTTCTATTAAACTTACATAGGTTAAACTTTGTAAAACTTTGTAATGGGTAACACTCCATTTTCCTTTATCTTCTTCATTATAAAGCTGAAAAATTTTTCTGTCGTGGTTACTTCGTCCAATATATCCGGTTATTGTTCCTTCGGGTTCAGGCATTTCACCCCAAGCAATGGCGTTATAACTTCTGTCAATACTGTGTTCGTAAAACTGTTTTGCCAAATGTGTCATGGCATGTTCACTTTTTGCCACTACCAAAAGTCCGGTGGTGTTTTTGTCAATTCTATGCACCAATCCTGGACGAATATTGTTTTCTTGAGCAAAAGGTAAATCTTTAAAATGCCAAGCCAAAGCATTTACCAAAGTACCGGTTGTGTTATTATATCCAGGATGAACCACCATGTTTGTAGGTTTATTTACAATTAACAACGAATCATCTTCGTAAATAATATCAAGTGGAATATTTTCAGCAACTATTTCTGTATTAGCAGGTGGATTGGGTAAAACTATGCTAATGATATCAAGCGGTTTTACTTTATAGTTTGATTTTACAGGCTTTTCGTTTACCAAAACACAACCTAACTCGCAAGCCTGCTGCAATTTGGAGCGCGTAGCATTGGCTATACGAATCATTAAATATTTATCAATTCGAAGTAAGGCTTGGCCTTTTTCTACTTCTACTCTATGGTGTTCGTATAGTTCTTGGTCTTCGTTTTGGTCGTCTTCGTTTTGGTCGTTTTTTAAAAGCGGCTTTAGATACATGCTGCAAAAGTACGTTTTTTTGATGGTTAATAGTCCATGGACCATAGACGATAGTTTAATTGAGTGAATTGGGTTATAAGTTAATTGAGTTGAAAGGTTGATTGCACGTTGATTGGAGTCCGATAGCTATCGGACGAAACGTGACATCGGTTTTTTCAACTAGACTTTTACTAAATATATTGCTAGAATCAGGTATTAACAAAATCAATAGCCTTTTAAAGGGAAACTTATGGTAATAATGGAATTATTATGAAAGTTAAGTCCCAATGGGACGACCTTATTTGAGAAAAAGCTTGGTCTTGTTGTAAGATCGCCCTTACAGGGCTTATATGACATTTCGTTATTTATTTGCTACCATAAGTTTATCCCTATGGGATAAGAAATGAAGCTTATAAAAAACAAAATCTTTGATAATAAATTTTCATCATCTTCCCTTAATTATTTTTACTGTTTCAGTTTGTTTGCTAGAAGATAAAACCGTTAATGTATAAATACCATTTGGTAAATGGCTAATATTGATTTTATTTACAATTTCGCTTAACTCCCCTTTCAACATTACTTTTGCATTTAGATCTGACAAATAAAATTCGGTAGCTGTATTTTTTTGATGCAATTCAATATTTAATTCGTCAACTGCTGGATTAGGATAAACCTTAGCTATAACTTCCAAATCATCAGTTTCTATTGGCGCAGATACCTCATCTAAATCATTGGCTTTTATATTGGACTTTGCTCCTATTATTTCAAAAGGCTTGGTGTTTGCAAGAATGGGGGTAAATAATTTTCTGAGTTCTTTTTTATCAGGATGAAGCCTTATTACTTTTTTATCTTTATCAATATGTTTAACAACTTGGGGGAACTTTCCTTGCGCAACTAAACTATCAATTTGCACATATTGGAAGTAGTTTTGAAAGCCATAAATTAAACTATCGGTAATTTTTAAAGCAAATATTCTAAAAGAGGTATCATTTAGCTGCTCACTGAAATAATAGAGGTCTCTATACTTACAAACCGTTCCTTTAAAAAGTGTGTCGCCAGTATTGATATTGATGATTAAGTTAGATTTTCGGTTAGACAAAATTTTAAAAGTTAAAGGAAAACACCTTCCTTCCAATTGCAAGGTATCACCTAAAATTTTTGCTAAATTTTTATTCCTTTTTGGAAATGGAACATCAAAAGTGCTTATTAAATTTTCTCTTAAAGCAATTTCAACATTTATTTCTTCTTGAATGCATCTTTCCATTGCAGCCATTTCTTCTGCCGAAGGACCACAAGAAAGGTTAAGAAATACCGAAAATATTAAAAAAGTAAACAACTGTTTCATTGAACTATATATGAGTAATTAAATATTTGTGCTTTGCAAAGGTGATGGTTGACAGCTGGCATTTGTTGGACTAATTTAGGTGAGTAACTATTGTTCATCAAAGAAATCCTCATCAATTTGCTTAATTTCATAAGTTGTTTTGACTTGAATTCCAACATTAAATTCATGCATTAGAGTAACCAATTTTTTTCCATCTATACAAATAATCTTGTGATGCGCTGAACGAGCTTTCTCAAGCGCCTTGTCATCAAATTCAGATGTTGTAACAAATACACCTTTATTTGTATCACCACTCATTGCTCCAATAAAATTTCTAATGTCTTTTTCTCTAACTTTTCCTTCGTTAAACCTTTTAGCTTGAATGTAAATTTTATCAAGGCCAAGTTTATCCTCATTAATTATTCCATCTATGCCACCGTCATTAGACTTTGAGGTTTCTATGAATTCGCCATATCCCATTTTATTCAATAGTTTTAGAACTACCTTTTCAAAAAAATATGGATCTATATTTTTAAGCTTGAGTAATAATTCATTTTTCACCTCATTCTCAATCCGATTGAAACCTTCATCTATTAAATCTTGAGGAGATGAAATATTTACATTATTACTAGGTTCACTTAAGGCTGTATTGTTTTCGTGTTTATAAAATTCAAACAATGAACTCTCGTTTTCTAAGTCTCTAACAGTTAGGTTTGATGAGTGGTTTTTACCTTTATCAGTAATTTTTACAGAACCTCTTTCTGGAAATGAGATATAACCACCTTTTTTGAGATAGGATTTTCCCCAAGCAATTCTATTATCTATTAATAGGTCTCCTGATTTTGTTTTTTGCTTAAGTTGATCTTCACTTAACTTAGAATAAAATTTTACTTTAACTTCTTCTATAAGGTCTCTAGATTTTATAACCCTTCCATCTTTTAAAACTTCTAAAATAGGAATAAATGTATCATCAAATTTTGGTATTTCCATTTTCATTAAACTAAATAACTAATTTTTACAATATTGAAAGTTAGACTTTCAAATATATTCATAATTCACAAATCATTAAAGATTCTGAATTGTTTAAGTTTATAGTCTCTATAACCGAAAAAGGTGCAAGAGAACTTTGTCAAAGTTAAAAGACATTGCAACAACAACCGCGCTTCGGCTCCGCTCAGCGACCACTTTTCGCTCAGTGGCTACTTCTATGGTCCATGGTCTATCGCCCATCAACTATTGTCTATTCAACACCGCAGCACACCAATTATTAGTAACTACTTTTTGTTGTAAATTTAAGCCAAAAGCTTGGCAGCAATCCAATAAATCAGCTAAATCAGATTCGTAGAAACCGCTTATTAAAACTATTCCGTTTGCTTTAACGTGTTTGCTCAGTTGTTCAAAACTTTTTAGTAAAATATTTTTATTAATATTGGCCAAAATGATATCGTATTCAGTATTTGGAACTATGCTTAAATCGCCTTTTTGGTAGTCAATATTGGTTATGTTATTCATAGCAGCATTTTCACCTACATTTTCAAAAGCCCAATCGTCTATATCGTTGGCAAAAATGCTGGTAGCACCTAATTGCGAAGCTAAAATAGCTAAAACGCCCGTGCCACAGCCATAATCAAAAACGGTTTTGTTTTTAAAATCCATTTTTAGCATTAACTCCATTATACTTTGCGTGGTTTCGTGGTGGCCAGTTCCAAATGAAGTTTTAGGTTGAATAATTATTTCGTAAGGATATTTTTGTTCAATTTGATGGAAAGGTGCTTTAATAATTAATTGATTGCTAACTATAACAGGCTCAAAACTACTTTCCCATTGGGCATTCCAATTTTGCTGAGGAATGGTGTTTTCAATTATTTGATTTTGGGCTAAACCATAATTAGTTATTATTTCTTTGAATAAATTTTCACTGTATTCACTTTCTAATAAATAAGCTTCAAAACCAGTTTCATTTTCCAAAAACCCCTCAAAGCCAATCTCGGCTAATTCAGCTATTAAAATATCAGATAAATCGGCACCGCAGTTAATTTGGAAAACTTTATAGTTGGTCATAATAAAAATTTGAAGTGCAAATATATTGTATGTAATTGAAAAACTTAGCACACAAAAAAAGCACCGCCTAGGCGGTGCTTTTCAAATCTTAAACAAATTATAAAAAGCGACTTAAAAGCCGCTTTTTATCTATTTGGTTTAATTATTTAATTACTGAAAGTTTAGCAATTTTTGTTCCTTTTTCTGAAATAATGTTTACAAAATAGAAACCATCTAATAAATTGCTAGTAGAAATTTCTACAGTGTTAAATCCTTTATTGAATTGGTTTGAAGCAGTAGAGCTAACAATTTTTCCGCTTAAATCAACCAAATTAATTGTTACTTGGCTATTTTCTAATAAATCAAACTCAACTGCCACTTGGCTGCTTGCTGGATTTGGATATACAAGCACCTTGCTAATTGCGCTATTTACGCCATTGAACGAAACAGACTGAACAGTAACAGTTTTAGTAACGGTATCAGCTAAGAATTGATTGCTTGCAATTAATCTTACTGTATAAGTTCCATTTGCAGGGAAATCAAAAACTGGATTTTTAGCCGAAGAAGTATCGGTGTTTGAAGTTGTAACTCCAAAATCCCAAGCATAAGTGGTAGGTGCACCTTTTTCATCGGTAGTGTTAGTAAATGTAAAACTACGAGAACCAGCAGTGGTAGCTTGTACAAAAGTAAAATTAGCTGCAGGCTTATCCGATACATTAACGATTACTGTTTTATTTGTAAACGATGAATCAAAAGCATTTCTAGCAGTTAATTTAACAATATAGCTTCCGTTATTAGTAAAAGTAAAGGTTGGATTTTCTTGTGTTGAAGAACCTAAACCTCCAAAATTCCAAGTATAAGTAGTAGCAATACCTCTAGTATCAGTAGTATTGGTAAAATTATAATTTTTAGAATTAGGAACTGCAGGCGAGAAAGTAAAATCAACAACAGGAGTTGAGTTAAAAGGTGTTTTACCAGTAGTAAAGTTTGAACCACCAATAGCTACTGAGTTGTTAGCAGGTGCATAATTTGGATTAGTGTATAAAAACGGTCTTACCAAATTTACCTCATTTGAAGTATTGAAAGTATCAGTTCCGTTAGCTACAACCCAAGCAGCAGCTTGTGTACTTGAAGTTATTGCCAATGTATCTGAATTAGATGCTAATCTACCAGCCCAACCTTGAGGAATGCCACCGATGACATTGTTTTTAAACACGGCAGTTCCATTTTGAAGAGCTGCATTTGTTCTACGAGAATCAACTAATAAACCAGCAGTTGGATAACCTTGTAAAATTGAATTTACTACTGTTAAAGCTGAGTTTCTGCGTATATGAGCAGCACGTTGGAAGTTACTGTTTGGAGTTACTGTTTGGCCTGTAAAGTAAGGACCAACCAAAGTTACATTTGAAAATATGGCAGCTGTTCTAGGTGAGTTAGTTGTACCATTTGCATCGTTATCGCTTTCAAAACCATTTGAGCCACTTTGGTCAGCATTTTGAGGGATACGAGCACCAATAGCAAATTGCACTTGACCTCTAAAACCGTTATCCGAATCGAAATCATCATCAATACCTGCAAAAGCAATTAAATGTTTAGCATTTACTGTTCCACCAAACCACTCGTATGAATCGTCACCTGAGTAAGAAACTTGTACGTAATCTACCAATGTTTTACGACCTACTGAATAAAAAGTAATACCGTTTATTTCTGAATTAGCAATTGTTGATAAAGGAATACCTGCAAATTCTACTCTAGTATAAGTTAAAGCACCTGAACTATCATCATCATCAGTACCACCGTGGCGACCATCAATTAAACCAGCACCTGTAACCGGTTTAGCAATACCACCTTCAGCAGCAGCCGTATCTCCTTGTGGCAAATTGTGAACTGCTTTACCTGTAAATACTAAACCACCCCAATCACCAGGAGCTCTTAAACCAGCACCTTTGCTTGATGTAAATACAATTGGCTCTAATTTAGTTCCACGCGAAATTAACTTAGCTCCACGCGAAATAATTAAAGTTCCTTTTCCTGTACCTCTAATTACAGTACCTGGTTCAATGGTTAATGTAGCATTATTGGTTACATATACATAACCATCATTCAACAAATAAACATTGTTTTTAGTCCATGTAGTATTGCTGGTAATATCACCTGCATTAATGGTTACTGTAGGAGTACCATAATTAGCTGCTGTTGGCTCCCAATTAGCCCATCCTTTTGTCCAATCTTTAGTAGTATCAGCACTTAAAGCACCTCTGTAGTTGGTATATTCAAAGAAATTATTTTGAGGAACAGTTACGGTAACACCAACAATTTTTGAAACGGTAATACTATCGTATTGGTTTTTAGCTTTTAAAGAAACAGTATAAAAACCATTTGAAGTATAAGTAAACGCAGCATTTGCTGATGTTGAAGTATCAGTAGTTGATCCCGTTACACCAAAATCCCATGAATAAGTTGTTGCAAAACCTTTAGTATTGGTATTATTATTAAAAATAAAATCTCTAGCAGCTGCATTCGATTGTGCAAAAGTAAAATCAGCACCTGGTTTTAAGTTTACATTTACCACTACTGCTTTTGAAAAGGTAGTAGAATCAAAATCATTTACTGCTTTTAAAGTTACTGTAAATGAACCATTACCTGGGAAGGTAAATTGAGGATTCATTGCTGTTGAAGTATCTGTGGTGCTTGTGGTAACACCGAAATCCCACATATAACGAGTTGCATACCCTTTTACGTTAACGGAAGCAGTAAAATTATAAGTTAATAAGGTATTGGTAGTAGCAAAATCAACAACTGGCTTTGCATCGTAAGGAGTTTTTCCTGTGTTAAAGTTTGAACTAACTCTAGCTAATGAATTATTAGCTGGAGCAAAGTTTGGATTGCTATATAAAAATGGTCTTACCAAGTTTACATCATTTGATACATTAAAAGTATCTGTACCATTGTTTACTATCCATGCTGCAACTTGCGCATTTGTTGTTATTGGTAAAACTACGGTAGT
>JBGSBN010000074.1:0-13415 GCA_041730515.1 Methylacidiphilales bacterium
TTGCGAATAACTTTTTTGTTTTTATAAAAAAAAAGTACATTCGCAGTCCTAAAAAATTAAGCTAATGGCACAACGTACATACCAACCATCGGTAAGAAAAAGAAGAAACAAACACGGTTTCCGTAAAAGAATGGAATCTGCAGCGGGCAGAAAGGTTATTGCTGCACGTAGAGCACGTGGTAGAAAAAGATTAACAGTATCTGACGAAAAACGTCACAAAAAATAGAAAACCTAATCCCGAGTTTTACTCCTTTTTGATTAGAATTCGGGATTTGTTTTTTATTTTAAACCAGCACACATGTAAATATGCATGTGTTTTTTTGTGCAACACACTTTTATATACTGTGTTTATAAGCTTTGTTTTAAGATGAAATATAATTTTCCAAAGCAAGAAAAGGTTGTATCACTTAAAATAATTAATGCTCTTTTTGAAAAAGGCACACATCAAGTTTTTTTATTCCCCTTCAAAATATCATTGGTTATAGTCACTAACCAAGCCGTTTCGAGCCAAGTACTAATAATAGTACCAAAACGTAATTTTAAAAAAGCAGTTGATAGAAATAGAATTAAGCGTCAAATTAGGGAAATTTACCGTCTTAATAAAGCACCATTTCTAACTACTTTAAATAATTTGCAAATTCAAGTTGCGCTTTCTGTTGCCTTTATTGGTAAAAACAACCTCGATTATAATAAAGCCAATTGGGCTTTTGTAAAAGCGCTAAAAATGCTAACCGAATATATTGAAAAAAATAATTCTTTATCCATTCATTCTGCTAATTAAGGTTTACCAAAATGTGGTTTCGCCTTATTTACCAAATGCGTGTAGGTATAATCCCACTTGCAGTCAGTATGCCATTGAGGCATTGAACAAGCATGGTGTTTTTAAAGGTTTAATTTTAAGCATAAAACGCATTGGCTCTTGTCATCCTTGGGGTGGCAGCGGATTTGACCCAGTTCCCTAATTAAAGTTTGCCTACAAATTTGTTAATAATAACATTTTTTTAACTTTAAAAATTAAACACATTTAACCTTACTTTTGTAAAAAAATTAAATAATGGCAAACTTTAACCCTTGGCACGATGTAAATTTTGGAGAAGATGCTCCAAACCATGTAACAGCAATTATAGAAATACCTAAAGGAAGCAAAGGTAAATTTGAACTAGATAAAGAAAGTGGAATGCTTAAACTGGATCGAGTTTTATTTTCTGCCGTTCATTACCCCGCTAATTATGGTTTTATTCCTCAAACTTATTGCGATGATAAAGATCCTTTAGATATTTTAGTAATTACTTCAATTGAATTGCCACAAATGTGTTTGATTGATGCTAAAGTTATTGGTGTAATGCGCATGGTAGACCAAGGTGAGGCTGATGATAAAATAATTGCAGTAGCACAAAACGACATGTCGGTAAATTATATGAACGATATTAGCGAGCTTCCTCCTCATACCTTAACCGAAATGCGTAGGTTTTTTGAAGATTATAAAAAACTAGAGCACAAAGAAGTAAAAGTAGAAGATTTTTTGGGTAGAGAAGATGCACTAAAAATTATTGACGAAAGTATTGAGCTTTATAAAATAACATTTTTAAACAAATAATTAAAACCGTTGTTGTAAAATAGTACATTGCAAATCAAAACCAATACAATCTGAGAGTTCAACATAAATATAAAACCGAAGAAACCCTTGTTACCGATTTAAAGGAGCAAAATAGGGATGCTTTTAGTTATTTATACGATAACTATTGTAGTGCCTTGTTTGGTGTTATTAACCGAATTGTGCAATCTGAAGAAATTGCAAATGATGTTTTACAAGAAGCTTTTGTAAAAATCTGGAAAAACCTCCCATTTTATTCTAGAGAAAAAGGAACAATATACACCTGGATGTTAAACATTTGCAGGAATATGGCCATTGATACTGTTCGTTCCAAATCGTATAAAAACGAAACACAAAACCAAAGTATTGAAGATTTCGTAAGTGTAGTAGATCAAACAGAACAATTACAAACTAAAGTTGATCACATTGGGTTAAGAAAAGTACTTGATAAATTAAAACCCGAGCACTTGGTGCTTATTAATAAGGTTTATTTTGAAGGTTACACCCAAGAGGAAGTTTCTAAGGAATTAGGAATTCCACACGGTACAGTAAAAACAAGAATTAGAGCTGCCATGATGCAGTTAAGGGGGATACTTAAAGTAGATGAGCAATAGTGATATAATTGAAAGCGGAATTTTAGAATGTTATGCATTAGGTATGTGCAGCGATTCTGAAAAACTCGAAGTTGAAAAACTTTGTGCTGAAAACACTATGGCCGAAAAAGAATTAGTAACAATTCAAAAAACACTCTTTTTATTTGGACAAGCACACCAAGTGCACCCAAAGCCCGAAGTTAAAAATAATATTTTTGCACAATTAAATATAAAAGAACCTAGAAAGGAAGAGGCTAAAATAATAACATTAGCACCAAAAAAATATAACTTTTCCATTGCAGCTTCGTTGGCTTTATTTGGAATAAGTGTTGTGGCTAATATTGTAATTTACTTAAAATACCAATCGGCTAACGAGCAAGTTTTGGCCCTAAGCGGCAAAAATTCTCAAATGGCCGAAACCTTAAAAACTAACAAGGTGAGGTTAGAGAATATGAATAGTGAATTGGCTTTTATAGGCAATGAGCAAACTTCAAAAATTCCTTTAAAAGGTGTTGCTAAGTCGCCAGAAAGTATGGTAATGATTTACTGGAACAAACAAACCAAAGAAGTTTATGCTGAAGTTAAAAACTTGCCACAGGCTGCTGAAGGTTTGCAATATCAACTGTGGGCTATTGTAGATGGAAAACCTGTGGATGCAGGTATGATTGCTAAAAATAGTTCAGATTCGGTATTACTTAAAATGAATAACTTTGAAACAGCACAAGCATTTGCCATTACACTAGAAAAAGAAGGTGGTAGCCTATCACCAACACTTACCGAAATGTATGTAATGGGCGCAGTGGGAAGCTAATTATTGAATAAATTTATAACACAAAAAAGGCTGATTTTATTGAATCAGCCTTTTTTTTAATTTAAGGTTGCTTTTGATAAAGATGTTTCGGCATTATTGCCTGTTCCTTTTATAAAATAAAAACCTACAAAACCGCCATTTGAAAATATTTTAGTTTCTATGGTAAAGCTATCTAAAGGGTTAAGTCCAATTGCTGTTGCCGAAATTTCTAGCCCTCTTGGTTTTGCAGTTTTGTTTAAAAACGAAACTTGCCAACCTGTACTTTGATTACTGATGGTAACTTTTTGATTATTTTCATCATAATAATAGCCGCTCCAGTTTTGGGCATTGGTAGTATTTACTGCATACCTAATGCTGTCGGTGGCCGTTGAT
This sequence comes from Methylacidiphilales bacterium, assembly GCA_041730515.1. Classification (GTDB taxonomy): domain Bacteria; phylum Bacteroidota; class Bacteroidia; order UKL13-3; family UKL13-3; genus JAAFJM01. The sequence goes on from JBGSBN010000074.1 coordinate 3,371, forward strand.
GTTGATGAGTTATTGGTGGTGCTTTCTTTACTGCAACCCCAAATTGCAGTGCTAATTACTAAAATTGCGATAAGTTTTTTCATATCTATTTTTTGAGCAATATAATAAAACCAAGTTTTTATACAATTTTCGGGACCAAAACCACCTTGTTTGAAACACAAAGGCAGTACAACTATAAAAAACTAAAACAAATACCTAAAAAGAATAGTTTTGATAACAAACAACAACCAATTAATACCGCAAAATAAATGAGTTTTTTAACCGCAGAGTGGAACAACCTACTGATGATTAATTATAAAATTGATCGAAAAATATTAGAAAAATATGTTCCGGCTGGAACAGAACTAGACTTGTGGAACAACACTTGTTATGTTAGTTTAATAGGTTTTATGTTTGAAAATGTAAAAATGTTAGGCGTAAAAGTTCCGTTTCATGTAAATTTTGAAGAAGTAAATTTAAGGTTTTATGTAAAAAAACTAGAAGACGGAAAGTGGAAACGAGGTGTGGTTTTTATAAAAGAAATTGTGCCCAAATTTGCTATTTCGTGGGTAGCTAATTTGCTTTATAACGAACATTACGAAACCAGGCCAATGAGCCATAAAAACGAAATGTCGCAGTTAAGTAATTCCTTTTCATACAAATGGAAAAAGGGAAATAAGTGGCATGAAATTGCAGCGCAAACGGCTACTGAAATTTTGCCAATAGAAATTGGTTCGGAGGCGGAATTTATAACAGAACATTATTTTGGCTATACCAAATACAATGAGGTAAAAACCATTGAATATGAAGTAACTCATCCAAAATGGAATCAATATAAATTATTAGACTATAAAGTGGATGTAGATTTTGTTTCGGTTTATGGAAATGATTTTGCATTTTTACAAAACCAAAACCCCGATTCGGCTTTTGTGGCAATTGGTTCGCCTATTACCATTGAACCTAAAAAAACTTTTTGATGAAATGAACCTAAAACTTTTCCATTTTTTAGCGGTTGGCTTTATGTTTTTTACAGTGGTTGGAACATTGTCGCACGAGTTTGGGCACTTTGCTGTTGCAAGGTTTTTGGGCTATTCTGCTAAAATAAGTTATGGTAGCACTTATAATTCCGATGCTAACATTCGTGCTCAACATGATACCATCATGAAAAAGTATGAAAGGGAATATAAAGCAGATTTGTCTTATCCTGGAAAAGAGCAATTTGAATTAGAGGTTTCAAAATTTAAGGCAAATCATATATTTATCATTCTTGGAGGTCCTGTTCAAACATTGCTTACAAGCATTATAGCTTTTATTTTTATATTGATAAACATTGATGTATTTAAGGGCCAAAAAGATTTGAGTTTTAGCAAGTGGCTATTGGTGTTTTTAGCTTTGTTTAGTTTAAGGCAACCTGCAAATTTTTTTACAGGAATAATAGGGTATTTTATTACTGGTAGGTTCTCAAATGCCAATGATGAAGCCAAAATTGATTTTCTTTTAGCACTTCCGCCATTTACTAGTTCTATAATTACCAACTTATTAAGTTTGAGTATTTTTGCTTTTATCTTTTTTAAAGTTATTCCAAAACCAGTTAGAATTACCTTTGCTGCCGCTGGTTTGGTAGGTGGTGTGTTGGGCTTTTATTTATGGTTTTATGTTATGGGTCCAGTTGTTATGCCTGTTAACTAATCAAAATAAATCTTTAAAAGTTGTTGTCATAATCCAACTATTAGCGTTATTTAATTGTCATTTATTAAATTGTAATATTTACTATTGCAATGCTTTAAAAACCCTTATTATATTTGAAGTTTAAGTTCAATTTTGTAAACCAATGAAAATTCAATCTTATATCTATATTTTTTTGCTGTTTTTTGTTTCACAAAATGTGGTTGCGCAGCAAACCCCGCCTCCATATCAATTTGAGTTGGATAAAGCAAATGCTGCATACGATGCCATGAAATACAACACTGCAGCAGGCTTATTTAGAAAAGTTTACCCCAAAATTAAAGATGCAGAACTGAAACAAAAAGTGCTTTTTTATATTGCTGAAAGTTACAGAATGGGTAATAATTACAACCAAGCAATTAAATGGTTTGAAGAGGTGATAAATTCAAAATACCCCGATCCAATTATTTTATATAGTTATGGAAATTTGCTTAAATATTTCGAAAAATATGATGATGCTAACCGAACATTTGCTGACTATTTATTTGAAATGCCTGAGGATTACAAAGGTAAAGTGGCTCAACAATCGTGTGCTATTGCCCAACAATGGAAAGCTAACCCACTAAAATTTGATGTAAAAAACATAAAAGAATGGAACACTGATATGGGCGATTATGCGCCATTTTATTCCAATGGAAAAGTTTTTTTTACATCAAGCAGAAAAGAAAGTACTGGAAGTTTAATTTTTGAATGGAATGGTCAAAAAATGAGTGATATTTTTGAAACTCCCTACAATGGTAATTATGGTAAACCAATCAATGTGGTGGGTAAAATAAACTCGCCTTACAATGAGGGGTTGGCTTGCTTAGACTCAGCAGAAACTACCATGTATTTTACCCAATGTAACGGAATAGACGGTAAAAGCATAAATTGTAAAATATATGTGAGCTATAAACAGAACAATGTTTGGAGCCAACCAACCACCCTGCCTTTTAATTCAGATAGCTTTAGTTGCGGTCAACCTAGCTTGAGTGCCGATGGAACTAAATTATTTTTTGCAAGTGATATGCCAGGAGGTTATGGTGAAAAAGATTTATACGTAAGCTCATTTGATGCCCTTAAATCTAATTGGCAAACTCCTAAAAACCTGGGGGTAAACATCAATACTTTTGAAGATGACTTGTTTCCATTTATTAGTAACGATAACGAATTATTTTACGCCACTAAGGGCAAAATTGGGTTAGGTGGATTAGATATTTTTAAATCCAAAGATTCGGCTAATACCTATGCGGTTCCTCAAAATTTACAATATCCCATTAATAGTGGTGGCGATGATTTTGGAATTACCTTTTTACCTAAACATTTGCAACAAGCTGATGCCCCAATTGCATTTTTTACATCGGATAGGGTTGGTGGTTTGGGCGATGATGATATTTACAGTATTTCGATAAAACCTTTTGTGTTTTTGGTAAAAGGACAGGTATTAGACCGAGATGGAAACCAGCCTGTTGCGGGTTCGAAAGTTACCCTCACTACTGCCTCTGGTAAAAATACTTTTGAAGTAAACACAACAGATAAAGGCGAATTTAGTGGGGAAGTTCCGCTAAACACCACTCAGACTTTATTAGCTAAAAAAAGCGGTTATTTTGCTAGTACCCCCATTGAAGTTTCGAGTGTTGGGATACAAAAGGATTCGGTTGCCAGTTTTATTATTTATTTAGATGCCATTCCTGCGCCTGAAGTTGACTTTACTTTACAAGGAATTCTGTACGATGTAGATAAATTCGATTTACGTGCGGAATCGAAATTGGTATTAGATTCTCTATCCATTATTTTAAAAAACAATCCAAGTATTACCATTGAAATAGGTTCGCATACCGATAGCCGTGCCCCTGCTGATTACAATATTGAGCTTTCGAAAAAACGTGCTCAAAGTTGTTTAACTTATTTAATTAGCAAGGGAATAGCCAAAGACAGAATGGTATCTGTAGGATATGGTGAAACCAAATTATTAAACGATTGCAGCGATGGAATTGATTGCACAGAATCTGACCACCAAATAAACAGACGTACCACTTTTAGGGTTTTAAAAACAGATTACAAACGATAAATAAAAAATATGGAGAGCATTGAGCCACACTACTTATGGCGCGATATTTACAAAAGTGAAGACGATGAAAATTCGCCTTTTTATGAACGAGAATACAGCGAGTTTGATTTTACCAATCAAATATACAATTACTTAATTCACCCTCAATGGGACGATTTTGGAACGCCTACTTTGTATGTAAAAATTATTTTTGCTGACTATAACAAAGGTTTTTTAGTAGCAGAACTATTGGGCGAATGGAACGATGCCTTGCATAACGATATTATGTTTTTAAAGCGCGATGTAATGGAGGTTTTTAACGCTGCCGGTATTGATAAATTTATATTGATTGGCGAAAATGTATTGAATTTTCATGCCAGCGATGACAGTTATTACGAAGAGTGGTTTCAAGACATTGAAGAGGAGGGTTGGATTGTAGCGCTAAATTTTCAAGAACATGTGTTACACGAAATGCAACATGCCAATATTGATTATTACCTTAACTTTGGTGGAGAATTTGACAACATGCCTTGGCGTACCTTTAGTCCGTTTCAGTTATACCAACGCATCAAAGAAATAATTGGAAGAAGGCTGAATTAGTTGATTGGCTGCTGGCTGCTAGCTGCTGGCTATTAGTTGATGGACAATAGACGATAGTTAATAGTTTTTTGTAGCATGAAATTTAAAAAGTTCGGGAAAAATTCCCCCTTGTGGAATGGACTTGTGCTTTGGCGAAGGGGGTTAGGGGGATGTAATCATGATTAGCGATAAACGAAACAATTCAGCCATCTAACAATATAAGGATATAATCCTTTTATATTTACAGGCCGAAAGCTAGAAGCTAGAAGCCAGTTGCAAAAAACAAAAAAGAATGAACCAAACCATAGGCATAATAGCCGCTCTTATTACATTAACCGGTTGGACCATTGGTACGTTTTCGTTTACCAAAGCTTCTAAACTGTATGCACCTGTTTCGGTAAATAGGGTACGTTTACTTTATGCGTGTGTGTTGCTTAGTTTTATTTCTTGTGCGGTAGTTTGGATAAACCCACTTCAATTATTTACCTCTCCTTTGTTAATGCATTGGGTTTGGTTGGGTGTTTCGGGAATAATTGGTTTGAGTATTGGCGATCATTTTGCCTTTACCGCCTTTAAAATATTAGGCAGTAGCCGCACCAGTTTGTTTAATTCATTTGCCCCAGCAGCGGCCCTTATTGGTGGCGTATTGATGCTTGGCGAAACCATGAATTTAATTGGGGTATTGGGTATGCTTATTTCCATTATAGGCATAGCTTGGTTTATTAAAAGCAATTCACACAATAACGAAGTGTTAGATAAAAAACAGGTAAACAAAGGCATTTTATTTGCCATTTTAGGTGCTGTTTGCCAAGGCGTTGGTTTGGTATTTGCCAAAAAAGGACTGGTGTTATTAAATACCAATGGTCAATTAATTTCGCCCATTCATGCCACTTGGATTAGGCTTTTTGTGGGAACTGTTTTTATTTATGCCATGGGCATATTTAAAACTAATGTATGGAAAGAGTTAAAAGAAATTAGTACTAACAAAGTGTACTTTAAACCCATCATTATAGGAACTGTATTTGGCCCAGTAATGGGCGTAAGTATGTCGCTTATAGCAGCTAGCAATATGGATGTATCGTTGGCACAAACCATCTTTTCGTTTTTACCCATCACCGTAATATTATCAGCGCATTTTATGGGTAAGGAAAAAATTAAGTTAGAATCCATTTTTGCAGCTCTGTTAAGTTTGGTAGGTGTGTTTGTGTTGGTTAATCGTTAATTGAGTGGTTGTTCGTTTATCGATATTCGTGGTTCGTTGTTCGTCATTGCGAGGCACGAAGCAATCTCGCTCAAACAAGAGTTCCCCGCTGATTTCGCAGATAAACGCAGATTATACCGCACCTCTCTTTTTGCGCTAGCATCTTGATAGTGTTTGTATTGCTTTGCCTCTGGCAATTATTACAACTGCTGCCATAATGAAATGGGTTAAAACCCAATTCTATTCATAAAAAAGCATGTTATTTTTAAGGGCTAAAGCCCATTGTTAGGCATTGCGAGGCACGAAGCAAAATCACTCAAATTTTTAGTTCTTCGTTACTTCTAGCCTTTTAATGCCTCAGGCATCTTCCTTGTTTATAAAATATCCTTCCATTAAGTATTTGGACTAGTGTCGCTTCGACAAATAGTATGGTCCAGTGTGTTTTGTGTCGGCATAATAACATCTAAGAATTACGCCAAGTGCATTGGCCTACCTTAATTTGGTAATTTTTGGTCAATTCAATTTTACTAAATTTAAAAGTCTGTTTTTTCAAAGAACTTTAGCTTCGTAGAAGCGATACTATTGTAAAAGTAAATCAAAATACCAGCCAAAAGCCTCGTAGAGGCGAAACAAAAACAACAAAGTGCCACCTCTACTAGGTTCTATTGGATTAGTTTACTCTTATAGCTACAGCTAATCCTGAAAGTTTTTCGAACATGTGGCAACTCACTATTCATAAGTACCTAATACGGAAGTCCTAATTTTTAGACTGGTAATTTTTGCAATAAGCTAATTTTGTATTTTAATCAAATTGAATAGTTTTGTTTTAGGTTTAATACACCAAAATAAGGTGGCTTACAATAATTATAATTTATGAGAAACAACCATAAAATAAGCAATCCAATCTTTATCTTTTGTCTTTCAATTCTAATTTTAAACGATTGGTATTTTAAAACAATATTTCACAATGGCATAACCGGTAAACTTTCAGATTTTGCAGGGCTTTTTGCTTTTCCGTTTTTTTTGAGCGCACTTTTTCCATCCAAAACATTGAAAATTCATATTTGGACTGGCATTCTTTTTATTATTTGGAAAAGTGCGTTTTCACAACCAATAATTGACTTATTTAACAATTTAAATATACCTATAAATAGAACCATAGATTTTACTGATAGTATAGCCCTCATATCCATTTTTGCCTCTTACTTTGCTATAAAAAGTGATTTTACTTTAAACATAAAACCCATTTTAGTTAGATTGCTTGTGGTTATTTCTTGCCTAGCATTTATGGCTACAACATTACCGCCTCGAACAAAAAGAAAATTTTTAAATATTGAAAAAGAGTATGCGTTTCCCTTTTCAAAACGTGAGCTTGTTTCAAGACTAAATATGGTGCAAATAAAAGAAGTAAGAGAATTTAATAAGTTTAATGGACTAGTTGACTTTAATAGTGAAACAAACGTTTTTCATTATCATGGTTGGACAGATACCTTAGCTATTTTGCTTGACTATCAAAAAATAAAAGATGAAGACACAATTCAATTTAAAACTACTTTTGCAGAAATATTAATAACAGGGAACGACACTAATTCTAAAATTAAACTATTGTCCGTTTATAAGTTTGTGCCGAAATTCAAAGACAAAGATTATCGCAACATTGCCATCAAACAATTTGAAAAACGAATTATAAAGAAAATAAAAAACTACCGCTAAAAGCTGTTAAATAAAGAAATGAATAAGAGTAATCTAACTATGAAATGAAAATATTAAACATCTTAAAATACCTTGCCTTCATTTTTGTTGTTTGGTTTTTAATTCACTCAACCATCATAATTGCTGATGGTTTCTATGACGAAAATAAAAAAGCTGATATAGCAGTTATACTTGGAAACAAGGTGAATACGGATGGTACGCTTTCTGAAAGATTGAAACAACGAGTGGATTGCGGTTTGGCACTTTATAAAAAAGGACGAGTACAAAAAATATTGGTAAGCGGAGGACTTGGAAAAGAGGGTTTTTGTGAAGGCACTCAAATGAAAGCTAATTTAATAGAAAAAGGTATTCCTGATACGGCTATTGCCATAGATGATTTTGGAAATAACACTTTAGCTACAGTAGAAAACACCTTAAAACTTCAAGATAGCCTTAACTTTAAAAGTGTCATTGTGGTATCGCAATATTTTCATGTTACAAGAACTAAAATGCTTTTTAAAAACCATCATTTTAAAGATGTAAGTAGTGTTAGTCCATGGTATTTTGAAATTAGAGATTTATATTCAATTGTGCGAGAATTTTTTGCTTATTATCTGTAAAATTCTAGTCTTGTAATTGTTGAAGTTTCCCGCCATAGTAAGTGTTTAAGCGAAGGGGCACAAATAAAATAGTTGGTTTTTTTATACTCACCGTTATTATTGAAAAACCTTTTAAAATTAAATTTGTTAAATTTTTTTATAAAATATACAATTATGAGAAACTCTAAAATACTAATTATTGCTTTTGCTTTTATACTTTCAGCTTGTCAAAAACACCATGACGATCATGGAGCAAGCCCTATTTTAAATATTAATTATCCAGCTGCATATATTGTAAATGGAAGTTCAAATAATATATCGGTTATAAAATTGGCAACCAACACTGTCTCAGAAACAATCGGTTTAAACGGGGCTACTTTTCCTCACCATATTTATATTAATCCTACTAAAACAAAATTGGCTGTTGCCATTACTAGTTCTGACTTAAGTGGAGGACATGGCGACCACAGTAATGCTGTTGCTGGCTTAAAAATTCAAATTATTGATGCTGTTACTGGCGCAATTGAAAAAGAAATTGGGCTTAATAAAATGCCTCATAATGCCATTTTTAATTTACAGGGAACAGAGCTTTGGTTGGGTCAATCAGACACTACCCAAAGTCAAGTATTGGTTTACAAAACCACCGATTGGACATTACAAAACACCATAAATGTAGGAAAGGGACTTTCGGAAATTACTTTTTCGAACGATGGAGCAACTGCTTTTGCTTGCAATACCATAGATGGAACTGTAACACTAATAAATGCTAATACCAAAGCTGTTTTAACTACCTTAAATGTAGGGCAATATCCTGTAGGAGCTTGGAGTGCCGGTAACGGAAATATGTATGTAGATAATGAGGGCAGTCAAACGGTATCAGAAGTATCGGTAGCGGGTATGAATGTAACTACAACCATTAATTTAGGCTTTAAGCCTGGATATGTGGCCTACCATACCGATGGCGAACTTTGGGTTTCGGATGCTACCAATGGAAAAATTGTATATTACCAACTTAGCGGTTCTTCGTGGAGCATTAAAGGCACTATTTCAACAGGTGCTGATGCGCATGCCATTGCATTTAATCAAGATGGAAGTAAGGCTTATGTAACCAATCAAGGCGCAAATACTGTTTCGGTAATTGATGTAAAAAGCCACACCATATTATCAACTATAGCCGTAGGCAATAAGCCAAACGGAATTGCTATAAAACAATAAATGGTTATTTGGTTATTTGGCTTGTTCGTTGATTTTTGCTAAAATCTAACAGTCAATTGTATTTCCCGCCCTTGTTGGTGTTTAAGCGAAGCGGCACCAACCAGAATTTTTGGATTAACTAAAACACATTAGACGTGACAGGTTTTAAAAACCTGTCACGTCTTTACTTAAAGAACATAAAAAAAGCTGTCTTTTATAAAGACAGCTTTTTATTTTTATTAGCCTAATTTAGCGGCTTTTCTTACCATTTTTAGTTCTTTATCGGTTAACTCGCGCCATTCGCCACGCTTTAACTTCGATTTGGTTAAACCTGCATAAGCTACTCTATCTAGTTTATCAACCAAATAACCCATGTGTTCAAACATTCTATGTACAATTCTATTACGTCCGCTATGAATTTCAACTCCAATTACATCTTTTCTTTCTTCTTCTGAATATGCCAAAGCATCTGGTTTTATTGGCCCATCTTCTAAATCTATGCCGCCTGCTAGTTGCCACATATCATTTTTAGTTAATGGCTTATTTAAAGCAGCTACATACACTTTTTCTACTTCAAACTTTGGATGTGTTAAACGTTGTGCCAAATCCCCATCGTTGGTTAAAAGCAAAACACCTGTTGTGTTTCTATCTAATCTACCTACAGCAAAACCGCGTTGCGCCAATTTACCTTCAATTAAATCAAAAACAGTGCTTCTACCTTCTGGATCTTCCATGGTGGTTATGGCATCTTTAGGCTTGTTCATTAAAATATAAATTTTATCTTCTACATTTAATCTTTGACCATTATACCTAATATCGTCACCGGCTTTTACTTTGTAACCCATTTCGGTAATTGCTTTTCCGTTTATGGTCACCAACCCTGCTTCTATTAATGTATCAGCCTCTCTTCGGCTACAAATTCCCGCATTAGAAATAAAACGATTTAGCCTTATTTCACCAAAGTTTAAATCCTCTTCGGCCGATTTTTTATTAACGCCTTTGTTTTTTTCTTCAACTAACTGCCTTTTTCTAACTGTTTTAAATTCA
>JBGSBN010000075.1:0-13151 GCA_041730515.1 Methylacidiphilales bacterium
GCAAGTTTTACAAACGAACAAATAGACGAAGTAAATATTTTAAAAGCTTCGTTTTTGAGTATGCACAAAGCCATTGATAAACTAACAATTAAACCTCAGCATTTAATTATAGATGGCAATAGGTTTATTCCTTATCCTAACCTAACACATACTTGTATTATTAAGGGTGATGCTAAGTTTCAAAGCATAGCAGCGGCATCTATTTTAGCCAAAACACACAGAGATGAATTAATGCTAAAATACCATGCTGAATATCCTAATTATGGATGGGGTGAAAACAAAGGTTATGGCACTTTAAAACATAGAGCAGCCATTGAAAAACATGGCATTACACCTTATCACAGAAAAACATTTAGGTTATTAAAAGAGCAGTTGGAACTGTTTTAGTTTATTGATTTATATATCAGTATTTCAAATTTGATAAATTTAAAACAACCTTACATGAATTAGCTAAACCTAAACAAAATAAAAAAGAGGCTTTCTATAAAGGAAAGCCTCTTTTTTGATGAATTATGAAGAAATATTATTGTTCTATCAGATTACCATTTACATATGAAAAATCTTTGCCATCTTTTTTCCATACAATAGTCATTGCTGCTAATTTTGAGGAATTCCATTTTGAATCTAAAATGTAAGTGTAAGATTGAGTAAAGACCTTGTTTATATTACTACTTCCTGTTGATAAAACCTCACCCCATGCGCCTCTTGGAGCTGCTCTAACAACATGGTTATGAACTTGATTTGGATTGTCTGGAGCACCAGCCATTTTTTGATTAGAAATCACACCGTCCTCATAAAAGTAAGTAGCAATATAGTATTCTCCAGAAACTTCTTTGAAGAATTTAGCATTAACATCCACCTTGATGGTACCATTGACAGAATCAACTTTCAAATTAGTTAAACTAACCCCAACAATAAATTGATTGTTTTGAATAAATGTATCAACTGAAGATATAATTTTTTGTCCAGTAGCCTTGAAATCTGAATAAACACCAGCAGGAAATACCAATCCATTACCAGCAGCAATACGCGGTACAGAATTAGATTTGAATTTTGGTAGAACCATTATGGTATCAACTGCGGGTAAAGATAATGGATCTCCCGAGTGCAAGGCTAACGGTAAAGTTTTATCTTTAGCATTATCAACTGCATAGTTAAATCCTGGAATTCCATAAGCACCACATGGAGGACACCAAGTTCCAGTAATGTCAATAATTAATGCTCTATTGCTTTGAGTAAAATTAATAATTGGAGTGTTAGTAGGAGTGCTTGTTTTGGTTTCTTCTTTGCTACAGCTAGCTAAGAATAATGATCCTGCTGTTAAAGCGACCATTGATAATTTTAAAAATCTGTTTTTCATTGTTTAGTTTATTTATTTATTTTATGTTTATTTATTTTGAATTGCAGATTTATAGAATTAATTTTAAAATAACAAAAAAATATTGTAATTTTTATAAAAACTACTGGATAAAAGCAAATTGCACCAAATTTGCACCCATTTTTAAAGCCTGCTGTCTTACCGCATCGGGGTCGTTATAAATATCTTGGTCTTCCCAACCATTTCCCAAATCGCACTCGTAGGTATAAAAACAAACCAATCTACCTTTATACATTAATCCAAAACCTTGTGGCGATTTGCCATCGTGTTCATGTACTTTTGGCAAACCTTTATTAAACTCAAATTTTTGATGGTAAATAGGATTACTCCAAGGTAGCTCTACAAACTCTAATTCAGGAAAAACTTTTTTCATTTCTCTTCTAAAAAACAGGTTTAAACCATAATTATCATCGGCATGTAAAAAACCTCCTGCTATTAAATAATTACGCAGATTTTCGGTTTCTTGCTTATTAAATACAATATTTCCGTGGCCAGTTAAATGAATAAACGGATAGTTAAAAATATCTTTACTCCCCACTTCAACTATATCTTCTTCAGGAACTAAACCCATTTTTAAATTATCGTTACAAAACTTTATTAAATTAGGCAATGCTGTTTTATTGGCATACCAATCTCCACCTCCATTATATTTAAGTTTTGCTATTTTTAAAGTTGGTTTTTGAATAAAAGAAAAAGTAACAAATAATAGACTAAAAAAAAGTATGGTTTTATAATTACGTTTTATCATAGCTAAATTTAAATTTCAAAAATAAGGAATTAAACTTTACCACGTGGGTGAAAATTAATAATTACTTCGTGCAAATATTCCTTGCTAATATGTGTGTAAATTTCAGTGGTAGTAATACTTTCGTGACCAAGCATTTGCTGTACAGAACGCAAATCGGCACCTGCTTCCACCAAACTAGTAGCAAATGAATGACGTAAAGTATGCGGACTGATATTCTTTTTGATTCCAGCCATTGCTGCCATTTCTTTAATTACTAAAAAAATATAAACTCTGCTTAGCCTTTTTCCTCTGCGGTTTAAAAAAATGATGTCTGTACAGTCTTTGTCAATAGTTAATTTGTTCCTGATACTGTTAGCATAAATATCAATTTCTTTTAAGGCTCTTTCAGAAATTGGTACTAACCTTTCCTTATTTCCTTTACCTATTACCCTAATAAATTCATCAGCTGCATAAATATCGGTTAGCTTTAAGTTTATCACTTCGCTTACACGTAGTCCGCAGCTAAACATGGTTTCTATAATAGCATGATTTCGAGTGGCTTCATCCTTACTTAAATCTAAAGTAGCAAGCATCAAATCTATTTCATATACATCTAAAGTATCAGGTATTTTACGAGTTACCTTGGGGCTTTCGAGCAAAGCAATAGGATTGGTTTTAATCAAATCTTCCATTTCAAGAAAATTGTAAAACGCTTTTAAACCACTAATAATCCTTGCCTGGCTAGTACTATTAATTCCCAATTCATTGATAAATTTTAAAAAATCTCGAAAAATATGAATGGTTAACTGATTGGGCTGAAGGTTTATTTCATTAATATTTAAAAATTGACATAGCTTTTCAACATCTCTCACATAAGCCTCAATACTATTAGAAGCAAGCGATTTTTCTAATTGCAAATACGCTTTAAAACTTATTATATATGAGTTCCACACTTTTGAAATGATGAATTTTGAATTATGAATAAAATAGATTAATCACTTAAACTCTTAATCACTTAAACTCTTAATCACTTAAACACTTAATCACTTAAACACTTAAACAATTAAACAATTAAACAATTAAACACAATAACACTTAAACTATGAAACCTTTAAACTTAAATCAATACTTTTAGCTGAGTGAGTTAATGCACCAACCGAAATAAAATCAACGCCTGAAGCAGCAAAATTTGCTATGGTATCTTTGGTAATTCCGCCACTGGCTTCAGTTTCATATTTTCCATTTATTAATAAAATAGCTTCTTTCAATAAATCTGGAGTAAAATTATCGAGCATAATTCTATTCACCCCTCCAACTGTCAAAACTTGTTTCACTTCATCTAAATTTCGGGTTTCAACTTCGATTTTTAAATCAAGGTTATTTTCTTTTAAATATTGATGCGTTTTTTCAATGGCTTGCGCAATTCCACCAGCAAAATCAATGTGATTATCTTTTAACATAATCATATCATAAAGTCCAATTCTATGGTTAAAGCTTCCTCCTATTTTTACTGCATATTTTTCAAATAAACGCATACCTGGAGTGGTTTTTCTGGTATCTAAAACCTTTGTTTTATAGTCTTTAATTAAGTTGCTAATAAACTTGCTTTGAGTAGCCACACCGCTTAAGCGCTGCATAAAATTTAACACCAAACGCTCGGCAGTTAGTATAGAAATAGATTTACCTTCAACTGTAAATACTATATCTCCCACTTTTATTTCATCGCCATCAGTAAAATTAGGTTTGAAAATTAAAGTATTATCTACTTGTTTAAAAATATACTCAGCTAATGGCAAACCACAAATAATGCCATTGTCCTTAGCCACACAATAAGCATTTCCTGCTTTTTCTGAACTAATGCAAGCCAACGAACTATGATCGCCTGAGCCAATATCTTCTCTTAAAGCAATATTTATATATTCCTGTATATCTACGTTTTGTAATAAATTTTTCATTGATATTTTGTTAAATAAATAAAAGATTTTCGGTTGATTATCTTTTATAATCTCTAAATAAGCTTTTTACTTTTAAACTAATAACACCTAAAATGGCCTCTTTAAAAATACCTTTACTCATTTTTGATTCGCCTTGTGTTCTATCAGTAAAAATAATTGGTACTTCCACTATTTTAAAACCATATTTTGAAGCCGTATATTTCATTTCAATTTGAAAGGCGTAGCCTCTAAACTTAATTTTATCAAGTTCAATGGTTTGTAATAAATTACGTTTATAACAAACAAAACCTGCCGTAGTATCTCTAATGGTCATACCAGTTATCATTCTTACATAACTGCTTGCATAATAACTCATTAAAACCCTATTCATTGGCCAATTTACCACATTTACACCCGTAATATATCTTGAACCTATGGCTAAATCAGCTCCTTCTTCGCATGCTTTGTAAAGTCTAATCAAATCGTCAGGATTATGGCTAAAGTCGGCATCCATTTCAAAAATATAATCGTATTGGTGTTGTAGGCACCATTTAAAACCTTCTATATAAGCCGTTCCTAAGCCATTTTTTTCCTTACGCGAAAGTAAATGAAGCCTATTGAATTCTTTTTGCAAATTTATAACAACATTACCAGTTCCATCTGGCGAATTATCATCTACAATAAGTAAATCAAACTCGGGCTGCAAACTCATTACTTTTCTAATGATATTTTCGGCATTATCAATCTCGTTATAAGTTGGTATAATTACTATTTTATTGTTCATAAATATTTTCAATAATAATCTTAAACGGATTATTTTACAATTTACATTATTATTGAAGCAAAATTTATTACAAAATCGTTTTGAACAAAGCAGCTTTTTTTGACCGTGATGGTGTGTTAAACCTTGAAATTGGGGACTATATAAAACAATTTAGTGATTTTAAAATATTACCACATATTTATGAAAATTTAAGAAAATTACATGAAAATGGCTACTTACTTTTTGTAATTACCAACCAAGGCGGTATTGCAAAGCAACAATATGACCATCAAATTTTGGCAGAAATGCATGATTTTTTACAAGAGGAAAGCAAAAAAAATGGATTTGAATTTACTGAAATGTATTATTGCCCTCATCACCCCGAAACAAGTGCTTGCCTTTGCCGCAAACCGGGCAGTTTAATGGTTGAAAAAGCCATTGCAAAATACAATATTGACCCAAGTAAAAGTTTTATGGTAGGAGATAAAGAACGCGATGTTACTTGCGCAAATGGTGCTGGTGTGAAAGGATATTTAATAGAACCAAATCAAGATTTTAATTTGATTGTCCAAAAAGAAATTGAATTAAACTAAATTTAGGCTTTTTATAAAATGAAAAACATATTATTTAAAATTGTTATAGTATTCCTATTTAGTGTATTGCAGAATTTAGCTAAGGCTCAAACCTTTACCATACACGATGGCGATACTATTAACTTAACAATTGATGGTAAAAAACAAGGTTTTTGGCGCTATTACTGGCCTAATGACGATTTAAAATACGAAGTTTATTACGAAAATAATGAAAAACAAGGCATAGAAATAAAATTTTATGATGCACAAGATTGTATTGAATTAAGCAATACTTTTAAAAATGGTGTGTTAGATGGTCCTAGTGTTTCCTTTTTTCCTAATTGCAGCACCCGTTGCGAAGAAATTTACAGAGATGGTTTAAAAAATGGCTATGAACGCTGCTATGAAGAGGCAGGATTTATGCTTACTGAAGGTAATTTTTCTAAGGGAGAACTAGTGGGTGCTTATGCGCATTTTGACAAAAAAGGA
Source organism: Methylacidiphilales bacterium (assembly GCA_041730515.1). Taxonomy (GTDB): domain Bacteria; phylum Bacteroidota; class Bacteroidia; order UKL13-3; family UKL13-3; genus JAAFJM01. The sequence continues at coordinate 5,864 of JBGSBN010000075.1, forward strand.
TATGTAACCTACGAAGCACCTACCAAAGAAGCAGTAACAACTATTAAGTTTGATAAATTTTTAACTGGAGAATATAAACTTAAAGATTCAACCATTTTTAGGGCTTTTAAACGCAATCCAAATTGGAAAAAAATATCGTTGGTGGTTGATATGACAGGCAGTATGTTTCCATACATTGGTCAATTACTTATTTGGTATAAACAAAATTACGAAAACGAAAAAATTATGTATTATACCTTGTTTAACGATGGTGGCGAATTAGCTGATGAATTGAAAAAACCAGGTGCAGCAGGTGGTGTTTATAGTTTTGAAGCTAAAGATTTTAAAAAATTTAAAAAAGACATAGACGAAACCCGCAAAAAAGGTGGGGAACGCCAAGGAGGCGATGAACCAGAAAATGATTTGGAAGCTGTTTACAAAGCAATTACTACGCTTAAAGGTTTTGGAGATATAGTGTTGGTGGCCGATGATAGTCCTGTGAGGGACATGGCACTGTTAAAACGCATCAAAAAACCAATTCATGTAATCATTTGCGGAACAGCCAAAGGAATTAACTCAGAGTATTTAAAAATAGCTTATTTAACCAAAGGAAGCATTCATACTGCTAATGGCGACTTAAATATGAAAACCTTGGTTGATAATACAGAATTTACCATCGATGATGATATATTTTTATTTAAAAATGGTGAATTTGTTTTTATAGATACAGTGGCTAAATAAAACAAGTATTTATTCCAACTCTTCTAATTTATTTTTTAGCAATCTATCGTTAAATTTCCTAATTACATTTTCGTAATCGAGTGGGGTAAACAGCACTTTTTTGCCAAATAAATCTGCAATAACATTATTTCCTTGTACCAAACCCATATCGTTTCGCATGGTATTAAATGGTTTTGAAAGTAATTGCATTTTATCGTTGTAAACATGCAGACCATAAGTTAATTTATTTCTGCTCGAATATTCCGAAATATCGAAACAAAAAGAGGCGATTAAGTAATTTGATGAATCAAAAGAATTAGGTTTTTCAATAGGCATATAGTTTTCATCAACAAATACATTATTAAAATCCTTTGCCAATATTTTATTTACAGACGAGTCGGAAAAATAAAGCACTTTACTAAATTTGTAATCACTTTTCATTTTATCCATCACCATTTTATTATTGAGCTGTTGCACATAATAAAGTTGGTACACATCATCGGTTTTACCTGCAAGTTTTAGTGCATTTATTTCATGAATATTTGGTGTAGGAAACATGACCAAAAGTGTTCCGCTGTTTAATTTTAGAACCTGTTTTTTTACCTCCGAATCAATATCGAACAATGATTTTCCAATTTGAACTGCACTTAGGCGGATTCCAAATTCTAACGTATTTGGGCGACCCGAAATATAATTTGCGGTGCTATTATCGGTAAAACTATGTACATATTTTATTTCAAAATTCCCTATTTGACTAAACTTAAAACTAAACCCAATCATTCCCGCAAAATCAATGTCGCCAGCTTTATTTTTATTTGATTCTAACCCACCTTGTATTAATTTGTAAGCACCATTTTCTAAGGTTTGCGAATAACTATACATTAAATAAGATGGACGGATGCCAAACATAAATTTAAAATCGTTGCTACTTCTATCGGGCACCAAATGGAAGGCCAATGATGGATCAAAATAATAACCTCCATACTGATTATCGGTAGATTTATCGCGGCTTTCAATAAAATTGATAGCAAGTGGTTCTATGGAATAATCCCATAAACTAATAAAACTATTTACATAATATTTATTTAATGGTTTGGATAAAAACACACTAAACCTAGACATAAAATTACCAATTCTATTGCCATAATCTGCACCTATTAAATTTAAGTTTGCATCAATTCCAACCCCAAAATTAAAATTATTAGGATCCATTTTATGTAAAAGCAATTTTTGGGGAGCCTTCTCCAATGTTTTATCTTTTTTTTCAATGATATCGCTTTGCGCCAAGGCTTTATTCATCAAAAAACAACAAGTTAGTACGCTAAAGAATAATATTTTATATAATTGGGTCATTTTCTTTTTATTAGTTTCTTATAAAGTCAATATTTCTTTTCAATCCGTTGTATTTAGTTCGCTTTACTGGCGATTTTTTAAATAACTGGCTGAATACTTGCTCAGTAATATCTAACCAATCCTTGTTGGTCATGTTTAAAAGTTCGGGTTTTGCCAAAAATTGAGGTTCATTATGTGGTTTTGAAAACCTATTCCAAGGGCAAACATCTTGACAAACATCGCAACCAAAAGCCCAATTATCAAATTTTCCTTTCATTTCGGTAGGAATGGCATCTTTTAGCTCAATGGTAAAATAACTGATACATTTACTGCCATCAACCACCGTTGGCGAAACAATGGCTTCTGTAGGACAAGCATCAATACAAGCGGTACAAGTACCACAATAATCAGTAGCTAATTTACTATCGTAATCTAACTCCAAATCAATAATTAATTCTGCCAAAAAGTAAAACGAACCATGGCCTTTATTAATTAAATTGCCATTTTTACCTATCCAACCCAAACCACTTTTTGCAGCCCAAGCACGTTCTAAAATGGGTGCTGAATCTACAAAACACCTACCTCCTACTTGCCCAATATTAGTTTGAATAAAAAGTAACAATTGGGCTAGTTTTTCTTTTACCACATCGTGGTAATCTTGCCCAAAAGCATATTTTGATATTTTGGGTGCTTGAGTATCATTTTGCTTATCGTTAGTGAAATAATTGTACATTAAACTAATTACCGATTTAGCGCCTTCAACCAATAAGGTTGGGTTTAAACGCTTGTCAAAATGGTTTTCCATATAAGCCATTTTGCCATTTTTATTTTCCTTGAGCCATTGTTCTAATTTTGGTGCTTCGGTTTCTAAAAACGCTGCTTTACTGATACCTACAAAGCTAAAGCCTAATTTTAAAGCATGGTCTTTTATTAGTTTTGTATTGATAGTTTTGTTTGGCATAGCAATTGACAAAAGTGATTACTTATATTTGAATAAAAAAGAAAGAAATTATGGTATTTATGGTTGAAATAAAATTGCCTTTCGAAATTGACAATAATTTTATGCGAAAAATTCCAAGTCATAGGGCTTTTATCGGTGTACTCATTAATAAAGGTAAAATACAAAGTTATACCATTAATGAAGAAAGAACCAACGGTTGGATTATATTTAATACCGAATCGGAGGCTGAAACAGAAACCATTGTACAACAATTACCTTTATACGAATTTATTACCTATAAAATACATGCTGTAATGGTGCACGATAGCGAAATGTTTAGATTTCCTAAAATGCACATGAATTAAATTCATTAAAAATAGTTTATTTTGCAATCAAATATTTAATTAATAAAACAAAAGAAATAACAAATGGAAAACTCACAAATTTCATCAACCCAAAGCCAAGGTATAGTGGCTGCCTTTATGACTAAAGTTTATTCATGGATGACTTTAGCATTATTTATTACCGGTATTGTAGCCATGTTCGTGGCTTCATCAGAGCAATTATTAAGCATTGTTTTTGGCACCAAATACATGTTTATGGGCTTAATTATAGCTCAACTTGGAGTAGTTTGGTACTTAAGTGCTCGTGTATCTAAATTAAGTTATGCAACTGCTACTATCATGTTCATTCTGTATTCTGTATTAAGTGGAATAACCCTTTCGAGCATTTTTATTTTATATACAGCTAGTTCTATTGCTTCTACATTTTTTATTACTGCAGGAACTTTTGCAGTAATGAGTTTAGCAGGCTTTTTTACTAAAAAAGATTTAAGTGGTTTTGGTTCAATAATGATGATGGGTTTAATAGGCCTAATTATAGCAACTGTAGTAAATTATTTTTTACAAAGTTCAACTTTAAATTACATCATATCGTACATTGGTGTAATGATTTTTGTAGGATTAACTGCTTACGACACCCAAAAACTAAAAATAATGGCTACTCAATTAGATGCCGAGCAAGCTAAAAAAGGTTCAATTATGGGTGCATTAACCTTGTATCTTGATTTTATCAATTTATTTTTATACCTATTGCGTGTATTAGGCGATAGAAAATAATTTTATACGTTTAAACAATAAAAAAATCTGTGAATTGATGGAAAATAAATCCATTATTCACAGATTTTTTTTATTTTAACAAATAGCTACTATAATATTATAAATATTTTTTTATGAACTATACCCACCATCATTTATTACAATTTACTGAACTAGTTTTTATAACATGTGGCATGAATGAGCAAGATGCCAAACAAGCTGCAGATGTGCTAGTTGCTGCCGATTTAAGGGGAATAGATTCACATGGTGTGGCACGTTTAAGCGGCTATGTAAGGCTTTACGAAGCCAAAAGAGCCAACATGAATGCGCAGCATAAAATTATTTATGAAACACCAAGTACAGCAACTATTGATGCAGACCAAGGTTTAGGTTTGGTAGTTGCACCAAAAGCTATGGATATTGCCATAGAAAAAGCTAAAAATGTAGGAACAGGTTGGGTTGCTATTCAAAATAGTAATCATTTTGGTATAGCTGCGTACCATGCCATGAAAGCTTTGCCTAATAACATGATTGGAATTGCAATGACCAATGCAAGCCCTTTAGTTGCACCTACATTTAGCAAGCAGCGGATGTTAGGTACCAATCCTATTTGTTATGCATTTCCGGCAGGAAAACATTTGCCAATAGTAATTGATATGGCAACTAGTGCAGCTGCAAATGGCAAACTTGAAATTGCGCAGCGAACAGGTAAACCTATTCCAAATAATTGGGTACAAACCAAGGAAGGGGATGAATCGACTGATGCCAATGAACTTTCGAATGGAGGCTCATTATTACCTTTAGGTGGACATAAAGGTTATGGTTTAGCAGGTATTGTTGATTTATTATGTGGGGTATTAAGTGGTGCTAATTACGGCCCTTGGGTTCCACCATTTGTGGCTTTTTTAAATCCATTGGAAAATTTACCTGGAAATGGAATTGGTCATTTTTTAGGTGCCATGCGCATTGATGCGTTTAGACCCGCCAATGATTTTAAAAACCATATTGATAATTGGATTGATGCTTTTAAAAATGCCAATAAAATAGATGAAAATCAGCATGTAATTATTCCAGGTGAACCTGAATTTTTGTTAGAAAAAGAACGCTTAGAATTAGGAATTCCGTTAAACGAAAAAGTAGTTAGCGACTTAAAAGAATTGGCAAACAAATTAAACTTAACCTTTTAATCAAATGTTGGTAAACAATACAAAAATAATCTTAGCCTCTAAATCGCCAAGGAGACAAGAGTTAATTAAGGGATTAGCGTTGCCATTTGAAGTAGTTACTTACGAGGTAGATGAATCATTTCCAAATGAATTAACAAAACACGAAATCCCAACTTATTTGGCCAATAAAAAAGCGGATGCATTTCCTTTAACGCTTAAAGAAAATGAAATTTTATTAACTGCTGATACCGTAGTTTGGGTTAATAACCATGTTTTGAACAAACCAGAAAATGAGCAAGAATCGTTTGAAATGTTAAAAGAAATTTGTGGAACTACTCATGAGGTGTTTACAGGAGTTTGCTTAAAATCGAATTCCAAAACAGTTACCCTTTTTGATAGAAGCGAAGTGAGCATAAAACAACTTTTAGACGATGAAATTTGGCATTATATAAAAAACTACAAACCATTTGATAAGGCAGGAAGTTATGGCATACAAGATTGGTTTGGCTATACAGCCGTGGAGAAAATTAATGGTTGTTTTTATAATGTAATGGGATTGCCTATAAATAAAATATACGATGCTTTAAAAGCATTTTAGTACATGCTATAAAGTGCACCTTCTTTCATAGCATAATTAGAGCAAACTAATTTTTTTATACCAGCCATTTCAATAACAGTTTCAATTAAAAGGGAGGCAATTGGAATGTATTCAGCCCTAAAATCGAGCATGCCATTCAACTTTAACCTTTGCTCTGTAGTGGTAGTAATCATCATTTCTTTAAAAACCTCAAACTCGTGTAAAGTAATTTCGAAAGCATTTTTTGATAAAGAATTAGGAATTACCCTTAAATCTTTAATTACTACATCAACCAAAGTTTCGAAACTTCCGGCAGTTCCTACCAATGCTTTTAATGGATATTTGAGTAATACTTCCTTGAGTGGAACAAGTGCATCTTTTATGTATTTTTTTATTTTCTCCATGTCTTGTTCTTCAAAGGGATTTTGAGGTTTAATCATTTCTACCAATCTAACAGCGCCAATATCAAAACTTTGTTTCCAAAGTATACGGTTACCTCTTCCTATAATAAACTCCACACTACCACCACCAATATCCATTACCAAAATTTCATCATTGGGTGGTTTAAATGAATTAATGGCACCTTTATAAATGTATTCTGCCTCCATTAATCCATTAATAACAGCAATTTTTATATCGAATAATTCATTTACTTTATCAATTAATACATTACCATTTGAAGCATTTCGTATAGCCGATGTGGCCAATGCTTTGATATCAGAAATTTCAAACCTGTCTATATAACCTTTAAATTGCCCCAAAGCTACAATTGCTCTCTGCATTGCAGTTTCAGTAATCACATTATTAACAAGCCCACCTTTTCCAATTTTAACAGGAAACTCCAAATTAACAGCCACATTAAGCTGATTATTTTTTATATCTGCTATTAAAAGATTAAAAGTATTGGAGCCTAAATCGATAACTGCTTTCATTTAGCCAAATATAAATAAAAAAGGTGCTTTTCTTTCGAAAAGCACCTTTTTTTACAAAAATTTATCATTTTATTATTTAACCACACTAATTTTATGAGTGTAAACTTTACCTTCTGTTTCTACTTGAACCAAGTAAACACCATTAGCAAAGCCAGTTAAATCTAATTGTTTTTCAGTTAAGTCTTTATTGTTCAATGTAATTGTTTTAGCTAATGCACCTACTGAATTATAAACTTTTACAGTTACATCAGCATTGGTAGCTTCAAACAATTTAACTTTTAAAATTCCATTGCTAGGATTTGGATAAATTGCTAAAATATTGTTAGCGTTAATGGCATCTTCCACACTTGATGTGCTAGCCACAACATTTACTGTTCTAGTAATTGGTTTCGAAATATTATTCGACAAATCTCTAATTTTATATTCAACAGTATATAAACCTTCAATATTTCCAAAATAGTTACCATCTGAATTAACGGGTAAATCACTGGTGATAGTTAAGTTTTTACGTATTTCAGCATCTGAGTTATAGTTATCTAAAATTA